>NZ_JASCPP010000001.1:0-259986 GCF_029959745.1 Pseudomonas sp. PS01298
GGCTTGCTCGCGAATACGGTGGGTCAGTCGAAACATCTCAGGCTGATACACCGCTTTCGCGAGCAAGCCCGCTCCCACACAAGCGGGCTCCCACACAAACCAAATCGAGTGGCGCACGCCACACAGGGAGAAAACATGGCTGTTGATATTTTCATCAAGATCGGCGACATCAAGGGCGAGTCCATGGACAAGGCCCACAAGGACGAAATCGACGTGCTGAACTGGAGCTGGGGCATGGCCCAGTCCGGCAACATGCACGTGGGCGGTGGCGGCGGTGCGGGCAAGGTGAATATCCAGGACCTGTCGCTGACCAAGTACGTCGACAAGGCGTCGCCGAACCTGATGATGCACTGCGCCAGCGGCAAGCACATCGACAAGGTCAAGCTGACCGTGCGCAAGGCCGGTGGCGAGAGCCAGGTCGAGTACATGGTGATCAACCTGGAAGAAGTGCTGGTCACCTCGCTGAGCACCGGCGGTTCGGGCACCGATGACCGCCTGACCGAAAACGTCACCCTGAACTTCGCCCAAGTGATGGTCGACTACCAGCCGCAGAAAGCCGACGGCACCAAAGACGGCGGCGCGATCAAGTTTGGCTGGAACATCCGTTCCAACACCAAGCGCTGATAGCCCTTGTGGCCGTGGCCCGGCGCCACGGCCCAAGGCTTTGTGTTCCTCTCGCAACCCGTCCGTGGAGCTGCTTTGGTGGTAACTGAAATCGCTTCCCGCGACCGTCTGCAACCGTCCCTGCTGGACCGGTTGACCGACGACGACCCGACCAATCCCAAGGAAAGCGCCGACAAACGCGTGCTGTCCCTGACCCAATTGAAAGCCTCGGTTCTGCGCGACCTGGCGTGGCTGCTCAACACCACGTCGTTGCTGGATGCCGATGCCACCCTGCACACCCCGGCCGGTACTTCGGTGGTCAACTACGGCCTGCCGGCACTGGCGGGCAACAGTGTGTCCAGCGTCGATATCAAGGCCCTGGAAGCCCTGATCTACCAGGCGATCGCCACGTTTGAGCCGCGTATCCTGCGCCACACCTTGCGGGTCAAAGCCCGCGTCGGCCATGGCGAGATGAACCACAACGCGCTGAGTTTCGAGATCGAAGGCGACCTATGGGCACAACCGGTGCCGTTGCGCCTGCTGCTGCAAACCGACCTCGACCTGGAGTCTGGCCACGTGCGCGTGGTGAATGCCGACCAGCGGAGGCGCCCATGAACCCGCGCCTGCTGGAGCTGTACAACCAGGAACTGCACCACGTGCGCGAAAGCGCCGCCGAGTTCGCCAAGGAATACCCGAAGATCGCCAGTCGGCTGACCCTGTCCGGCATGGACTGCGCCGACCCGTACGTCGAACGCCTGCTCGAAGGCTTTGCCTACCTGACGGCCCGCGTACAGCTCAAGCTCGACGCCGAGTACCCGACCTTCACCCACAACCTGCTGGAAATCGCCTACCCGCACTACCTGGCACCGACACCGTCGATGACCGTGGTGCAATTGCAGACCGATCCCGATGAAGGCTCCCTGGCCAGTGGCTTCCCGCTGCCGCGCGACACGGTGTTGCGTGCCGCGCTGGGCCGCGAGACCCAGACCTGCTGCGAGTACCGCACCGCACACCCGGTGACGTTGTGGCCGTTGCAAGTCAGCGGCGCCGAGTACTTCGGCAACCCCGCCGCCGTGCTCGGCCGCCTGGCCGCCAGCGAGCCGAAAGCCAAGGCCGGCCTGCGCCTGACCCTGCGCACCGGCGCCGAATTGCCGTTCAACAGCCTCGACCTCGATAACCTGCCGCTGTACCTGAGCGGCGCCGACGAGCAACCGTTCCGTCTCTACGAGCAATTGCTCGGCAACGCCTGCGCGGTGTTCGCGCGCAAGCCCGGTGGCGACTGGGTCGAACGCCTGCCTCAAGGCGCGTTGCGCTCGCGGGGGTTTGACGACGCCGACGCGGCGATGCCCGTGGTCGCGCGCGCATTCCAGGGCTATCGCCTGCTGCAGGAATACTTCGCCCTGCCCCACCGTTTCCTGTTCGTCGAATTCGCCGAGCTGGGCCGCGCGGTCAAACGCTGCGACGGCCAGGAACTGGAGCTGATCGTCCTGTTCGACCGTCACGAGCCGAGCCTGGAAGGCAGTGTCGGCGCCGCGCAGTTCATGCCGTTCTGCACGCCGGCCATCAACCTGTTTGCGAAACGGGTGGACCGCATCCACTTGTCCGACCGGGTCAACGAACACCATGTGATCGCCGACCGCACCCGGCCGATGGACTTCGAGATTCATTCGTTGAGCGGCATCACCGGCCACGGCACGGGGCCGGAACAGCCGTTTTTGCCGTTCTACGCGGTACGCGATCCGTCGCGGTATGGTCGTGACCAGGCCTACTACACCGTGCGCCGCGAGCCGCGTGTGCTGTCCAGCGATCAGCGCCGCAACGGCCCGCGCTCCACGTATGTGGGCAGTGAAACCTTCGTCAGCCTGGTCGATAGCCAGCAGGCCCCGTACCGCCACGACCTGCGCCAACTCGGCGTGACCGCGCTGTGCACCAACCGCGATTTGCCACTGTTCATGAGTGTGGGCAACGGCAAGACCGACTTCACCCTGGCCGACAGCGCCCCGGTATTGGCCGTGCGTTGCATTGCCGGCCCGAGCCGCCCGCGCGCCAGCCACGCCCATGATGCCAAGGCTTGGCGCCTGATCAGCCAGTTGTCGCTCAACTACCTGTCGCTGAGCGAACAAGGCCAAGGCGCCGGCGCCTTGCGCGAACTGCTGCGCCTGTACGGCGACAGCAACGATGCCGCCCTGCAATTGCAGATCGAAGGCCTGCGCGAAGTCAGCAGCAAAGCGGTGACTCGACGCTTGCCGATGCCCGGCCCGATCGTGTTTGGTCGCGGCCTGGAAATTACCTTGGAATTCGATGAAAACGCGTTTCGCGGCACTGGCGTGTTCCTGCTCGGTGCAGTGCTGGAGCGCTTCCTGGCACGCTACGTGTCGATCAACAGTTTTACCGAGACGGTGATCCGTACCACCGAACGCGGCGAGATCATGCGATGGAAAGCCAAGCCCGGGCGGCGTCCGACCCTGTGAATACACTGGATGCGATGCATCAGGAGCCCTGGGAATACGATTTTTTCCAGGCATTGCGGCGTATCGAGTGCGAATCGCCGGAGCTGCCACGCCTGGGCCATTCCCTGCGCCTGGCGGATGACCCGCTGCGCCTCGGGCAACAGGCCGACTGCACCTTCGCCCCGGCGACCCTGGCCTCGGTCGATCCGGGTGGCGACGGCAAGCCGGCGCGGCTGGAGCAGTTCTTCTTCGGCCTCGGCGGCCCCAACGGCCCGTTGCCGCTGCACATCACCGAGTACGTGCGCGAGCGTCAGCGCAACAACGCCGACAGCACCAGCAAACAGTTCCTGGATATTTTCCACCACCGCCTGCTGAGCCTGTTCTACCGGGCCTGGGCCGAGGCGCGGCCGACCGTCAGCCACGACCGTCCGGACGACGACTACTGGTCCGCACGCCTGGCGGCCTTGAGTGGCCGCGGCATGCCGAGCCTGCTCAACCAGGGCCTGATTCCGGACACCGCGAAGCTGCACTACAGCGGTCACCTGTCGGCGCAAACCCGCTACCCGGACGGCTTGAAGGCGATCCTCGGCGAGTACTTCGGCCTGCCCGTGGAGATCGAGGAATACGTCGGTCAATGGCTGGAACTGCCCGAGCGCAGCCGCATCAGCGTGAGCGCCAATCAACTGGGCGTGGACTTTTGCCTGGGCAGCCACGTGTGGGACCGCCAGCATAAATTTCGCATCCGCCTCGGGCCGCTCAAGCTCGATGACTACATGGGCATGCTGCCCGGCAGCCAGCCGTTCAATGAGCTGGTGGCGTGGGTGGCCGAGTACCTGGGCCATGAACTGGACTGGGACCTGAACCTGGTTTTGCAACAACCCGAAGTGCCGACGCTGCAACTCAACGGCCAGTTCCGCCTGGGCTTCAACACCTGGCTCGGCAAACCTGCACAAGACGCCAACGACCTAATCCTGGCCCGGCACTACGCCGATCACGCCACCACCTCAAGGAATCCAGAGCATGGGTGAAATCAGTCGCGCCGCACTGTTCGGCAAACTCAACAGCGTGGCCTACAAGGCCATCGAAGCCGCCACCGTGTTCTGCAAACTGCGGGGCAACCCGTACGTGGAACTGGCCCACTGGTTTCACCAGTTGCTGCAGCTGCAGGACTCGGACCTGCACCGCATCATTCGCCAGTTCAACGTCGAGCCGGCACGCCTGGCCCGCGACCTGACCGAAGCCCTGGACCGCCTGCCGCGCGGCTCGACCTCGATCACTGACCTGTCATCTCACGTCGAAGAGGCCGTAGAACGCGGCTGGGTCTACGGCAGCCTGATGTTCGGCGAAAGCCAGGTGCGCACCGGTTACCTGGTGCTCGGTATTCTCAAGACCCCGAGCCTGCGCCACGCGTTGCTGGGCTTGTCTTCGGAGTTCGACAAGATCAAGGCCGAAGCCCTGAGCGAACGTTTTGACGAATACGTCGGCGACTCGCCCGAAAATGCCTTGAGCGCCAGCGACGGTTTCAATGCCGGTGCGGTACCAGGCGAAGCCAGCGGCGCGATGGCGCCGAGTGCGATGGGCAAGCAGGAAGCCCTCAAGCGCTTCACCGTCGACCTCACCGAACAGGCCCGCAGCGGCAAGCTCGACCCGATCGTGGGCCGTGACGAAGAGATCCGCCAGTTGGTGGATATCCTGATGCGTCGGCGCCAGAACAACCCGATCCTCACCGGTGAAGCCGGGGTGGGCAAGACCGCCGTGGTCGAAGGTTTCGCCCTGCGCATCGTCGCCGGCGATGTGCCGCCTGCGCTCAAAGACGTGGAACTGCGCAGCCTCGACGTGGGCCTGCTGCAAGCCGGCGCGAGCATGAAAGGCGAGTTCGAACAGCGCCTGCGCCAGGTCATCGAAGACGTCCAGGCTTCGCCCAAGCCGATCATCCTCTTCATCGACGAAGCCCACACGCTGGTAGGTGCCGGTGGCGCCGCCGGCACCGGTGACGCCGCCAACCTGCTCAAGCCTGCCCTCGCCCGTGGCACCTTGCGTACCGTGGCCGCGACGACGTGGGCCGAGTACAAGAAGCACATCGAGAAGGACCCGGCGCTGACCCGGCGTTTCCAGGTCGTGCAAGTGGCCGAGCCGTCGGAAGACAAGGCACTGCTGATGATGCGCGGCGTGGCCTCGACCATGGAAAAACACCATCAGGTGCAGATTCTCGACGAAGCCCTGGAAGCCTCGGTGAAGTTGTCGCACCGCTACATTCCTGCGCGCCAGCTGCCGGACAAATCCGTGAGTTTGCTGGACACCGCCTGCGCTCGTGTCGCCATCAGCCTGCATGCCGTGCCGGCTGAAGTCGATGACAGCCGCCGCCGCATCGAAGCGCTGGAAACCGAGTTGCAGATCATCGCCCGCGAACACGCGATCGGCATCGCCATCGGTACACGCCAGGCCAACAGCGAAGCCTTGCTGAGTGCCGAGCGTGAACGCCTGGCCACCTTGGAAAGCCGCTGGGCCGAAGAGAAAACCTTGGTCGACGAACTGCTGGCGACCCGCGCAACCTTGCGTGAAAAAGCCGGCGTGGTCGACAGCGGCAACGATGAGCTGCGCGCCCAATTGGTCGACCTGCAACAGCGCCTCACGGCCCTGCAAGGCGAAACCCCGCTGATCCTGCCGACCGTGGATTACCAGGCCGTGGCCTCGGTGGTCGCCGACTGGACCGGCATCCCGGTGGGCCGTATGGCGCGCAATGAGCTGGAGACCGTGCTCAACCTCGACCAGCACCTGAAGAAGCGCATCATTGGCCAGGACCACGCGTTGCAGATGATCGCCAAGCGCATCCAGACCTCCCGCGCCGGCCTCGACAACCCGAGCAAGCCGATTGGCGTGTTCATGCTCGCCGGCACGTCGGGCGTGGGCAAGACCGAAACCGCCCTGGCCCTGGCCGAAGCCATGTACGGCGGCGAGCAGAACGTGATCACCATCAACATGAGCGAGTTCCAGGAAGCCCACACGGTGTCGACCCTCAAGGGCGCGCCACCGGGCTACATCGGCTACGGCGAAGGCGGCGTGCTGACCGAGGCGGTGCGGCGCAAACCCTACAGCGTGGTGCTGCTGGACGAGGTGGAAAAAGCCCACCCGGACGTGCACGAGATCTTCTTCCAAGTGTTCGACAAGGGCGTGATGGAAGACGGCGAAGGCCGGGTGATCGACTTCAAGAACACCCTGATCCTGCTGACCACCAACGCCGGCACCGAGCTGATTTCGCAAGTCTGCAAAGACCCTGCGAACACGCCCGAGCCGGAAGAAATCGCCAAGGCCCTGCGCCAGCCGTTGCTGGAGATTTTCCCGCCGGCGCTGCTCGGCCGCCTGGTGACCATTCCTTACTACCCGCTGAGCGACACGATGCTCAAGGCGATCACTCGCCTGCAACTGGACCGCATCAAGAAGCGCGTGGAGAGCACCCACAAGGTCGCCTTCGACTACGACGATGCGGTGGTCGACCTGATCGTCTCGCGCTGCACCGAAACCGAAAGCGGCGGGCGCATGATCGACACCATTCTGACCAACAGCCTGCTGCCGGACATGAGCCGTGAATTCCTCACGCGCATGCTCGAAGGCAAGGCGCTGGCGGGCGTGCGTATCAGCACGCGGGATAACGAATTGCACTACGACTTCAACGATTGACCTGACGGAATGCGATAAAAACTGTGGGAGTTGCCTTGTGTGGGAGCTGGCTTGCCTGCTCCCACACAAGGCAACTCCCACATTGGATTCGGTTTCTTCAGTTATTAAGTCATTTACGGGTTAACCGATGCTATTCAACCAAGCCACACGCCTGGCCAAGATCACCAGCCCCCTCGGGCCGGATGTGCTGCTGCTCAATGAAATGGGCGGCGGTGAAGAGTTAGGCCGGTTGTTCAACTACGAGCTGCAACTGACCTCGCTGGACGCCAACATCGACCTCAACCAGTTGCTGGGCAAGCCGATGAGCGTCGGCCTGCAGCTGGCGGACGGTGGCGAGCGACACTTTCACGGCATCGTCGCGCGCTGCAGCCAGAATATCGACCAGGGCCAGTTCGCCAGCTACCAGGTGACGTTGCGCCCATGGCTGTGGCTGCTGAGCCGCACTTCGGACTGCCGGATTTTCCAGAACCTGAGCATCCCGCAGATCATCAAGCAGGTGTTTCGCGACCTGGGTTTTTCCGACTTCGAGGACGCCCTGAGCCGGCCGTACCGCGAGTGGGAATACTGCGTGCAGTACCGCGAGACCAGTTTCGATTTCGTCAGTCGCCTGATGGAACAGGAAGGCATCTACTACTTCTTCCGCCACGAACAGGATCGCCACGTACTGGTGCTGGCCGACGCCTACGGCGCCCACGCCACGGTGCCCGGCTACGCGTCGATCCCGTACTACCCCAAGGACGAGCAGCAGCGCGAACGCGACCATATGCACAACTGGCACCTGGCGCAGGAAGTACAACCGGGCTCGCTGGAGCTCAACGACTACGACTTCCAACGCCCCAGCGCCAGCATCGACGTGCGCTCGGCAATGCCGCGCCCGCACACCGCCGGCGACTACCCGTTGTATGACTATCCCGGCACCTACGTGCAAAGCGCAGACGGCGAACACTACGCCCGCACCCGGATCGAAGCCCTGCAAACCCTGCATGAGCAGATCGAGTTCAGCGGCAATGCCCGCGGCCTGGGTTCGGGTCACCTGTTCAGCCTTACCGGCTTCAGCCGCCAGGACCAGAACCGCGAATACCTGATCGTCGGCTGCCGTTACTACATCGTCCAGGAAAGCCTGGAAAGCGGCGGCGGCTCGGGGTCTGCACAGTTCGAAAGCAGCCTGACTTGCATCGACGCGCAACAAAGCTTCCGGCCACTGGCCAACACCCACCGCCCAATCGTCAAGGGCCCGCAAACCGCGCTGGTGGTCGGCCCCAAAGGCGAAGAAATCTGGACCGACCAGTACGGCCGCGTGAAGGTGCATTTCTACTGGGACCGCCACGACCAATCCAACGAAAACAGCTCGTGCTGGATTCGCGTGTCGCAATCCTGGGCCGGCAAGAATTGGGGCTCGATGCAGATCCCAAGGATCGGCCAGGAAGTGATTGTGAGCTTTCTGGAAGGTGACCCGGACCGGCCGATCATTACCGGACGCGTCTACAACGCCGAGCAGACGGTGCCCTACGACCTGCCGGAAAACGCGACCCAGAGCGGCATGAAAAGCCGCTCGAGCAAGGGCGGCACGCCGGCGAACTTCAATGAAATCCGTATGGAGGACAAGAAGGGCCTGGAGCAGCTGTACATCCATGCCGAGCGTAACCAGGACATCGTGGTGGAGGTGGATGAAAGCCACTCGGTGGGGCATGACCGTAACAAAAGTATTGGCCACAACGAGACGGTGACGATTGGCAATAACCGCCTGCGCATCGTCAAGCAGCAAGACATCCTCTCGGTAGGCCAGAGAAAGACCGACAGCATCAGCCAGAGCTACGTGATTGAAGTGGGCGAAAACCTGCGCCTGGTCTGCGGTGAAAGCATCCTGGAGCTGAACGCGAGCGGGCAGATCAACCTGACCGGCGTGCAAATCAGCTTCTACGCCAGCGGTGATGCCGAATTCAACACCGGCGGCGTGCTGCACCTGAACAACGGCGGCGGCCCCGGCGCCACACCCGATGGCCAAGGCCAGAAAAGCGCCATCGACGCCAACATCAAAGCCGCGTTCCCCGCGCCTAAAAGCTCCTGACGAGACCTGTTTTCATGACGTATCGAATTAACGAATTCCAGTTTCAACTGCCCGCCAGCGATCTGCAGGACGCGACCATCAACATCCTCAAGTTCCCTGAATTGGGGACCTCCCTGATCGTCAGCCGCAGCCTGCTCGCCGAGGGTGAAACCCTGCACAGCAACTTCAATGACCAACTCCAGCGCCTGGAAAAACAGGTGCAGGATCTGCGCTACCAACCGGGGGTCGATGTGCGTCTGGGCGCCGCCCAAGAGGTGCAAGGCATCGAGCTGCGCAGCCAGTTCAACAAGGGCAATGACAAGGTTTTCCAGTATCAGCTGGCATTGGTGATACCGGGCACGCGCAAGATGCTCGCCTTGAGCTATGTGAAGGCAGACACGCTTGGGGATGCCGAGGCGGCGCACTGGGCATTGATCAAAAACTCGCTGTCGTTCGACGCTGTTTCCTGATGAGTTGCCTGCATGTCTGACGCGTTATGGGCAGCCCGGATGGGCGATGCGCTGACCCACACCTCGATGATGGCGGATATCCTGGGTGGGGTGCTGGAGGTGGCGGCCAACGTGGCGATCACGGCACTGGCGACTGCGGCGGTGGCGGCGGCGATTGGCGTCACCGTCGCCACCGCAGGTATCGGTGGCTGCATCCTCGGTGCAGTGGTGGGCATCGTGGTCGGTATGGCCATGAGCAAGACAGGGGCCGACAAGGGCCTCAGTAAGATGTGCGAGAGTTTCGCCAACGCGCTGTTCCCGCCCGTGGTGGAAGCCACGATTGCGGTGGGTTCGACCGACACTTTCGTCAACAGCATTCCGGCTGCGCGTGCTGCAGGGTCGATCCCCTCGCACGTGGCTCCCGCAGGCACGGAGCTTGAGCAGGCACCGCCTGAGCCCGACCCCGAGCCACAACCCGAGCCTGGCTTCCTGGACATGGCCGAGGGTTTCTTCTCCCAGCTATGGCGGCCCACCGTCGCCACGCCTGCACCGGGCGTGGTACCGGCGCTTACCGACATGGTCCTGTGTGCCCGCCACCCACCGATGCCGCCGCAGCTCCTGGCCGAGGGTTCGGACAAGGTCACCATCAATGGGCAACCCGCCGTGCGCAGCGGTGATCGCAGCATGTGCGAGGCGACTGTGGTGTCGTCGGGGCTGATCTCGCCGAATGTCACGATTGGCGGCGGCACGGTGGTGGTGCAGGAGATCCGCAGCGGGAAAACCCCAGGAGTGGGGTTGGCAATTGAAGCATTGATGATGCTTAAAGGAGCCAAGGGCAAGACGCTGAGTAATTTGCCGTGCATGTTGCTCGGCGGTGTCAGTTCCTTTGCCGTAAGCCAGGCCATCGGCGCCATGACTAATGCCGCAATGTCTTCACTTAACCCTGTGCATGCCGCGACAGGCGCCAAAATACTGGGCGGCCAGAATGAACTGGATTTTGTACTGCCAGGTGCGTTACCCATGGCCTGGCAGCGCGTCTATAACAGCCACGATATGCGCAAGACAGGGCTCTTCGGCGCGGGCTGGAGCGTTGCCTATGAGGTGAGCGTCGAAATTTTGATGCACCCTGAAGGCGGCGAGGAGCTGATCTACACAGATGAGCAAGGACGGCGTATCAGCCTGGGCTCGCTTGCGCCAGGCAGCGCAATGTTCAGCCCTGCAGAAGTGCTTAGCTTCAGGCGTCATCACAACGGTCAGTTATTGATCGAGAGCGATGACGGATTGTATCGCCTGTTCGATCTCACGCCAGGTTCGACCACGCACCTTCGGTTGAGTCAGTTGGGGGATCGCAATGACAACCGGATTTTCGTTGACTACCACGAGGATGGTCGCATTGCGCGCCTCGTGGACACATCAAGTCAGGTCCAGGTTGAGCTGGTTTACGCCCAGAGTCGCCTGGAGCGAATCGAACGCCTGTACACCGACCAGTCGCGCGAGGTCCTCGTCAGCTACCGCTACGACGCGATAGGTGAATTGGTGCAAGTGAGCAACGCGTCCGGCGAGGTTCAGCGCCGCTTTGCCTACGACGCCGGGCGCAGGATGATTGAACACCAGCTGCCTACCGGCCTGCGCTGCTTTTATGAGTGGGGGCTCGTCGACAACACTGAATGGCGAGTGGTACGGCACTGGACTGACGAGGGCGACGCCTACCAATTCGATTATGACTTGCAAAAGGGCATCACACGCGTCACAGACAGCCTGCAACGTATCAGTACTCGTCAGTGGAATGCTCAGCATCAGATAATCGCGTTCACCGACAATCTGGATAAAACCTGGCTTTTTGAGTGGAACGAAGAGCGTCAGTTACTGAGCGCCACGGACCCTCAAGGGGGGCGCTACCAATACAGCTACGATGAGTCCGGCAACCTCACGGCTGAGACGGATCCACTCGGGCGTAGCGTATCCACGCGTTGGCTGGAGCATTGGTCGCTGCCGCGCACACAAACCGACGCCGCCGGCAACACCTGGCAGTATCGCTATGATCAGCGCGGTAACTGTGTCGCCGAGACCGACCCGCTGGGTCATACGACCCGGTATCGCTACAACGCACAAGGCCTGGTGGTGGAGGTCACTGATGCGACCGGCAAAAGCAAACAGTTGAAATGGAATACGCTCGGGCAACTGACCGACCACTTGGATTGCTCGGGATTCCCGACTCGCTTTGGCTACGACCGACATGGGTACTTGCAGGTGATCACCAATGCAATGGGCGAACGGACGCAGTTCCAGCATGACCGCCAGGGTCGGCTGATCAGCAAGCAATTTCCGGACGGGCGAACCGAATATTTTCAGCGCGACAGTTCCGGCCTACTGTTGGGTCATACAGACCCTGCTGGGCACAGTACCCTTTACCAACACAATCGCAGGGGCCAGGTCTGCCTACGTACTGATGCACAGGGTCGCCAAGTTAGCCTGGGCTACGACACGTTCGGCCGGCTACAGTCGTTGAGCAACGAAAATGGTGAGCGCTATCGGTTCACCTGGGATGCGTGCGATCGGATGATCCAACAACAAGGCCTCGACGGTGGCACAAAATCCTACGCCTACGATGGGCTGGACAACCTGATCCGAGTGACATCCACGCCAGCGCCTTATGGCACCGGGCTCGCAATTGTCGCCCAAGCACCTGAAGCACCGATCATTCACCAATTGGAACGCGACGCTGTTGGCCGGTTAATCGCAAAAGTCACAGATGACGGCCGCACCGAATACCAGTACGACCCACTGAGCCAACTCAGCGCCGTCACGTTCAAGGATGCGTCGGGCGTTGAACAGAGCCTTGGTTTTGCCTACAACGCGCTCGGCCATCTGCTTGAGGAACACAGTGCCTCTGGCAGTCTTCACCATCGCTATGATGAACTCGGCAATCTGATACAAACCCAGTTGCCTGATGGACGCTGGCTCAACCGCCTCTACTACGGCAGCGGTCATTTGCACCAGATCAATCTTGACGGCGAGTTGATCAGTGACTTCGAGCGTGACCGACTCCATCGTGAAGTATTGCGCACTCAGGGCCAGCTCAGTACGCACAGCGACTACGATCCCGTGGGCCGCTTACGTGCTCGCACACGCCGTCATGACAGCCAGCCCGCCTTGTTGCCACCCGATACGCAAAGACAGTTTGACTACGACCCTGCTGACAATTTGATCGGAAAGCTGGACCAGAGGCCCTCTGTACGCCATCAAAAACTGTTTCATTACGACGCAACTGACCGCCTTATCGCGAGCCAAGACCCTTTGTACGGCACCCGTGAGACCTTTGCCTATGACGCAGCAGCCAACTTGCTCGACAGCGCCCATTCAAGCCAGGAAAAGGTGCTCCACAACAGATTGGTCAGCTTTCAAGACAAGCGTTATCGCTATGACGGCTTCGGCCGAATAATCGAAAAGCGTAGCGGACGATACGGTGTACAAAGATTCAGCTATGACGCCGAAAGCCGCCTGATAGAAGTACGCAATGAAAAGGGCCATGTGGTTCGGATGGCCTACGACCCGCTAGACCGGCGTATTGAAAAAACCGAACAAGATCGCAATGGTTATACCTTGAGCCAAGTCAGCTTCACCTGGGACGGTCTGCGGCTGCTCTCAGAGCGACAAAATGGGCGCAGTAGCCTCTATGTATATCTCAATCAAGGACACGAGCCTTTGGCGCGAGTCGATGGACTGGGCGCGCACAAAAAGATCCGTTATTACCACAACGACCTCAATGGCTTGCCTGAGCAATTGACCGAGAGCGATGGCAGCATCGTCTGGAAAGCGATCTATCAGGTATGGGGCAATACCGTGAGTGAAGAACGCGAGCCCTATTATCTGGAAGATCAGAATATTCGCTTCCAAGGCCAGTATCTCGACCGGGAAACCGGACTGCACTACAACACGTTCCGCTTTTATGACCCCGATGTCGGCAGATTCACCACAGAAGACCCGGTTGGATTACTGGGCGGCATTAACCTCTACCAGTACGCCACCAATCCTCTGGGCTGGAGTGACCCACTAGGCTGGTGCTCGACGAAGCTGGGCAAAAATATGGGGGCTCGCAAAGGTGACGGTATGGCCAACCATCACTTGATACCCGAAGAGCTGATCAAGCACAAAGAGTTCGGCAAAATGTTCTCCAGGCTGAAAAAGATAGGTTGGGACCCAGATGGCGCCTCCAATGGTGTTTTCCTGCCAGGATCAAAGGACCTTGCCGCTAAAACGCAGCTTCCTGGGCATTGGTCGAACCATAACAATTACACCGATGCCGTCAGGGATAGACTCAGGGGTTTGAACAAACAACAAGCCGGGCTATCTGACATGGACCTTGCACTGGAAGTCTCGAACATCCAGAAATGGGCGAGCGGCGGGCTGCAGAATGGCCTCTTCAAAACTGATGCAGTGACAGGACGACTTTTATGACCGGCGCCAGCGCTGATTTCTTCATCGTGAATTACCACACCAACGGGGCGGATGCTCCCAGTTTCTTTGAGTCGGACTGGATCCCTCCCGTTCCGGAGTTTCATTACCCTTCAGAAACACCGGATGAACGTGAGTTTGCTAGCGCTTATAAAGTCAAAGTCAAGATCAAGGAGTTGAAGGCGGACCTCATGATTGAGGAGTTGCTGGCGACAGATGCAGTCTTGAACATCTGCGAAACACTTGAGGTTCCTCATATCACGCGCACGGTCGAGATAGAATTAAAAGGCAAAAAGGCACCCGAAAAGCACTACAACCTGTTTGTTCCGACCACCCGACTCAGCCTGCTTGACCTTGAGCATTCGATATTTACCATCGACCGCGATAAATACACCGGCAAACTCAAGACTCCAGAAGAAAGTGATGTACCCGCAATAGTTTTTGAATCCATCGAATCATTCAAAATAAAACCAGGTATTCATCAACACTTGTTTCTATGCACGGATATTAACGAAACCGTCTGCTCCGCTGAGTTCAAGGCGATGTTCGAATCCAAGGCGCTCTTTGGGCTTGAGTTCATACCGTTGGATGCCAGTTATAAATTCGATCCTTGGGGGGAGCTATAACCGGGGTGCCTACTACTGGACCTTTACATTCTCCAGCCTACAAAAAATGGGCACCCGACCCAGTCGGCGTGCCCATCTTTTTTACCGCCCCGCCTCCCTACGAGACGGTATCGCTATTACGGGTTGACGCTGTCTTTGAGCGACTTGCCCGGCTTGAACGCAACGGTGTTGCTCGCCTTGATCTTCACCGGCTCACCGGTTTGCGGGT
The DNA here is from genome assembly GCF_029959745.1 of Pseudomonas sp. PS01298. NCBI lineage: Bacteria > Pseudomonadati > Pseudomonadota > Gammaproteobacteria > Pseudomonadales > Pseudomonadaceae > Pseudomonas > Pseudomonas sp. PS01298. The sequence goes on from NZ_JASCPP010000001.1 coordinate 14,517, forward strand.
TCTTGCCGGTGCGGGCGCCGCGGTGGCGTTGCAGGAAGGTGCCGAAGCCAACCAGGGTGACGCTGTCCTTGCGATGCAGCGCGCCGGTGATTTCTTCGAGCACGGCGTTGAGTACGCGGTTGGCCTGCTCTTTGGTCAGGTCTGCTTTTCTGCAATAGCGGCTGCGAGGTCTGGTTTACGCATAAGTGAAGCCTCTTTGACGGGTTTTTTATGTCCGTGCTGCTCTCTTCTGGAGCAGCGCCCAAGGGGCCGCAGGCTCTACTCTGCGACAGACAGAAGGTGGCAAAGGGGCTAGCGTCAGGTACATCGACCCTAGCGACAACCGAGGCGCAGGCTCCTCGATCGCGCATGCCCTGAGCGGCTATGACGACGGGACCCGAGTAAAAATAGTCGTGAAGTAACCGATTGGAGATTTCCATGCAGATCACAGAAGCACTTGATTCACTCTCTGCTGCCAGCGGCCCATTGGCAGACCGCGTGTCGAAAGTGGCAGCCAAATACAATAAAACCCAGAAGTCACGTATCGAATCGCTGACCCGTCTGGCTTACCTGTTGTACGTCATCAATGAAAAAGACCTGGCCGAGCAGCTCACTGCACCGCTGAGCAAAATCCCTTTTGAAAATAACTATGACTATTGGGTCTGGATCGAGGCGTCACTGGTACTCAACGGCACCCTGGCGAGGGCGCGCGGTGATGAGCCCGTGTACGCTGATGCGCTTGCTCGTGTATTGGCGGCGCTGAACACCGGAAACGAGCTGCAAGTCACGGTGAAGCGCAACACCCATGAACGCTTTGTAAGAGGCGAGACCTTGAGCCTGGACAAAATCCAGGACGCGGAGAACGAGGGCGACTTTGTGACAGAGGGCAATCAACGTGTCACTTACCTGATGAGCCTGTTAAAAATTCAGTTCTTTGATAAACCCGAACATTACCCGCGCGAAAAGATAAAAGCCGATATCGAAGAAAACGTCGCCAGAATCAATGAAATCATTGGCAAGATCGGATTAGAAAAGCTCACGCCATTCAAATGAAGACTCATCAGAAAGCTCCAGATAAAAAGCTGTCTATGACAAGGCGGACGGGGCAGATTGCATTACCGTCTTGTTTAATCCAATAAAAAATGGGCACCCGACCCAGTCGGCGTGCCCATCTTTTTTACCGCCCCGCCTCCCTACGAGACGGTATCGCTATTACGGGTTGACGCTGTCTTTGAGCGACTTGCCCGGCTTGAACGCAACGGTGTTGCTCGCCTTGATCTTCACCGGCTCACCGGTTTGCGGGTTCTTGCCGGTGCGGGCGCCGCGGTGGCGTTGCAGGAAGGTGCCGAAGCCAACCAGGGTGACGCTGTCCTTGCGATGCAGCGCGCCGGTGATTTCTTCGAGTACGGCGTTGAGTACGCGGTTGGCCTGTTCTTTGGTCAGGTCTGCTTTTTCTGCAATAGCGGCTGCGAGTTCTGGTTTACGCATAAGTGAAGCCTCTTTGACGGTTTTTTGTTGTTATGTCCGTGCTGCTCTCTTCTGGAGCAGCGCCCAAGGCGCCGCAGGCTCTACTCTGCGGCAGACGGGAGTGAGGATGGCATGCCCTCGCACGCTCCGCCAGTCTCGCGGCGACCTTTCTGGGCACAAAAACGTGCTTATTCCGACAGAACGACCGGTATTTACGCCAGCAAAGGCGGAAGTTCTTTGTTGAGGGCCAGTTTGTCCATCACGGCGCTGCCGGTCAGGGCATAACCCAGCAGGCGGCCACTGGCGTCGCGGCACAAGGCCTTGATGTCGGCCCCCTGCCCTTCAACGCTCCACACGCCTTCGGTGCCGCGTGGCGGTGGCGACACCACCAGCGGGCAGACCGGCGTCTTGACGGTGACCGGCATCGGGCCGTAGCTGACCGCCGTGGCGTTGCCGGCCAAGGTCTGGGCCAGGGCACGGGCGCAGCTCATCAGTGGCATCACGTACAGCAGGTTGAGACCGTCGACTTCGGCGCAGTCGCCCAAGGCGTAGATATTGGCGTGGGAGGTCTTGAGGTGGCGGTCGACCATGATCCCGCGATTGATCTGCAAGCCGGCAGCCGCCGCCAGGTCGACGCGCGGGCGCAGGCCGATGGCCGAGACCACTAGGTCGCAGTGGATCACTTCACCGTCGGACAGGTGCGCTTCCAGGCCGTCCGCGCTGCGCTGCAGGCGATTGAGCACCGGGCCGAGATGGAAGCGTGCGCCCAGGCTCTCGAGCCCGGCCTGCACGGCCGCGGCTGCCGCCGGGTGCAGCAAGGTCGGCATGACTTGCTCGCACGGCGCCACCAGGTCGATTTCATAGCCGCCAAGGATCAGGTCGTTGGCGAATTCGCAACCGATCAACCCGGCGCCAAGCAGCAGCACGCGGCGCTTGCCGGCAGCGGCAGCCCGAAAGCGCGCGTAGTCCTCGAGGTCGTTGATCGGGAACACCAACTCGCCCGCATCGCCTTCGACCGGCACGCGCACGGTTTCGGCGCCCCAGGCCAGGATCAGGTCGCGATAGGCCACGGCTTCCTCGCCGATCCACAGGCGCTTGTGGCCGGGGTCGATGCCGCTGACGCGGGTGTGAGTGCGCACCTCGGCCTTGAGTTGCTCGGCCATGGCACCCGGTTCGGCCATGCTCAGGCCATCGGCTTCCTTGTTCTTGCCAAAGCCGGTGGAGAGCATGGGCTTGGAGTAGGAGCGGCCGTCATCCGCAGTGATCAGCAGCAACGGGGTCTCGCTGTCGAGCTTGCGAAACTCCCGGGCCACGTTGTAACCGGCCAATCCTGTGCCGATGATCACGACAGGTGCGTTCATTCCTTTCTCCTTGTAGTACGTTTCTTAAATGTTCAGATCAGCCGATTTCGATCATTTCGAAATCCATCTTGCCCACGCCGCAGTCCGGGCACAGCCAATCTTCCGGGACGTCTTCCCAACGGGTGCCAGGCAGAATTCCGTCATCCGGCCAGCCGTCTTTCTCGTCATAGATCAGGCCGCAGACTACACATTGCCACTTCTTCATTACTTGCTTCCTCAGGGTCCAGGCATCTTGGCCGACGGTCGATAGACCAACGTTGCCGTGCGGCTCAGGGCGTTTTGTACTGATCGGGGCCGGCAGATGCAAGCATGATCGACGCAAACGGCGGGTTCCGCCCGGCAAAAGCTCAGGATGCCATGGTAAGCTCGCCGCCTCTTTTGCTGCCAATACTGACTCACTGTGCCGCACTCAACCGCCCTTCCCGATGCTTGCCAATGGCTGACCCAGAGCCTTCTGGTCCCAGCGCCTGCACCCTTGACCCTCGATTGGCTGTTCGACGAAGGCTCACTCACGCGCAGGCTGACGTGGCTGTCCGACGACGGCTTCAGCGTGACACCGCTGTTCGAAGGCTGGCAGCCGCTGCGCGACGATGAATGTGCCGCATTGGGCCTGGCCCCGGCCACGATCGGCTGGGTACGCGAAGTGTATTTGCGCGGACACGGCCAGCCGTGGGTGTTCGCCCGCAGCGTCGCGGCCCGCAGCGCACTGCAGGGCGACGGGCTGCACATGGACGAACTCGGCAGCCGCTCGCTGGGCGAACTGTTGTTCTGCGACCATGCGTTCACCCGCCAGGCCATCGAAGTATGCCGCTACCCTCGCCCATGGCTGCCCACCGCGGACCAGGTCGACGGGCTGTGGGCACGTCGCTCGCGCTTTGATCGCGGGCCGTTGAGCGTGTTGGTGGCGGAAATCTTCCTGCCGAGCTTCTGGCAGGCGCTGCATGATCATCCGGAGAACTGCTGATGTACCAACGTCTGCTCAAGTCCCTGAACCGCCTGAACCCCAGGGCCTGGGATTTCATTCAGTTGACGCGCATGGACAAGCCCATCGGCATCTACCTGCTGCTGTGGCCGACACTGTGGGCGCTGTGGATCGCCGGCAAGGGCTCGCCGTCCTTGGGCAATATCGTGATTTTCGTGCTGGGCGTGGTGCTGACCCGGGCCGGCGGCTGCGTGATCAATGACTGGGCCGACCGCAAGGTCGACGGCCATGTGAAGCGCACCGAGCAACGCCCGCTGGTCAGCGGCAAGATCAGCTCGAAAGAGGCGCTGGTGTTTTTCGCGGTGCTGATGGGCATCAGTTTCCTGCTGGTACTGCTGACCAACGCCACCACCATCCTGCTGTCCCTGGGCGGCCTGGCCTTGGCGGCGAGCTACCCGTTCATGAAGCGCTACACCTATTACCCGCAGGTGGTGCTGGGCGCGGCGTTTTCCTGGGGCATGCCGATGGCGTTCACCGCCGAGACCGGCCACCTGCCGGCCACGGCGTGGCTGCTGTATATCGCCAACCTGCTGTGGACGGTGGGTTACGACACCTATTACGCAATGACGGACCGTGACGACGACTTGAAGATCGGCGTGAAATCCACCGCCATTCTGTTTGGCGATGCGGACCGCGTGATCATCCTGACCCTGCAGGGCCTGGCACTGGTGTGCCTGTTGCTCGCCGGCGCAAGGTTTGAGCTGGGTGGCTGGTTCCACTTGGGATTGTTGGCGGCAGCGGGCTGTTTTGCCTGGGAGTTCTGGTACACCCGCGACAGGGACCGCCTCAAATGCTTCAAGGCGTTCTTGCACAACCACTGGGCCGGGTTGGCGATATTTGTCGGGATTGTGGCGGATTACGCATTGCGGTGAGCCGGGCTGTCAGGGCGATGGGGCTTGATGTGGCGAGCGGGCTTGCCCCGCGTTGGGGCGCGAAGCACCCCCAAAACCTGGCGACGCGTTATTTCTGAAATACCGCAGTAGTTTCTACTGGGGCCGCTTCGCGCCCCAACGCGGGGCAAGCCCGCTCACCACAACAGGCCCGCCCGCGACAGGATTACCTTACGGCTTGATGATGTGCCATGCACCGCCCTTGCCATCACCGGTCTTGTCACCGGCCTTTTTGTCATCCTTGTAGGTGTACACCGGCTTGCCTTTGTAGGCCCATTGGCTGGTCTGGTCGTCACGGGTGATGACCGTCCAATCACCAGTCGACTTGTCGGTGGAATCCGCCTTCAGCGGCGGCCAGTTGGTCGCGCATTGATCCTTGCACACGGATTTGCCGTCGGCATCCTTGTCGAAGGTGTAGAGGGTCAAGCCCTTGTGGTCGACAAGCATCCCGTCTTTAGTCATCGCCGGCTCCGCCGCGAATGCCAGGGTCGGCAGCGTCAACGCCGCCGTGACCAGCAGGGCTTTCCAGGAAATTGTGCTGTAAGTCATCGGAACCTTCCTTTTCTGGTTGTAAGGATTCGGACCCAAAGCGTAGTCCAGAGAGGCGCGAATTGCCCAAGCGACTAAATTACTGTCACACGACTGCAATAATTCCGTTATCTAATGCGGCGCAAGACAGTTAAATGACAAGAGGATTTTAGGCATGGTTGGCAGGAGCATTCTGATCGTTGACGACGAAGCGCCCATTCGCGAGATGATCGCCGTTGCGTTGGAAATGGCCGGCTATGACTGCCTGGAGGCGGAGAACTCCCAGCAGGCCCATGCCATTATCGTCGACCGCAAGCCGGACCTGATCCTGCTGGACTGGATGCTGCCCGGCACCTCCGGTATCGAACTGGCCCGCCGCCTCAAGCGCGATGAGCTGACCGGGGACATCCCGATCATCATGCTCACGGCCAAGGGCGAGGAAGACAACAAGATCCAGGGCCTGGAAGTCGGCGCCGACGACTACATCACCAAGCCGTTTTCCCCCCGCGAACTGGTCGCTCGCCTCAAAGCTGTACTGCGGCGCGCCGGTCCTACCGATGGCGAAGCGCCAATCGAAGTCGGCGGCCTGCTGCTGGACCCGATCAGCCACCGCGTGACCATCGACGGCAAGCCAGCCGAGATGGGCCCGACTGAATACCGCCTGCTGCAATTCTTCATGACCCACCAGGAGCGTGCCTACACCCGTGGCCAGTTGCTCGACCAGGTGTGGGGCGGCAACGTGTATGTCGAAGAGCGCACTGTGGACGTGCATATCCGCCGCCTGCGCAAAGCCTTGGGCGATGCCTACGAGAATCTGGTACAAACCGTGCGCGGCACCGGTTATCGGTTTTCCACCAAGGGTTGAAAGCAGCTGCAAGCTCTCAGCTACAAGCGGCAAGTAGAAGCTGATCTGCTCTGACTTGAAGCTTGCAGCTTGAAAATTTTCACTGTCCGAAGGACCGATTGTGAACCAAAACTGGCATGGCACCCTGATCCGCCACATGCTTTTGCTGATCACCGGCTGCCTGTTGGTGGGCCTGGTGAGTGGTTATTACGGCTGGAGCCTGGCAGTCGGCATTGCCTTGTACCTGGGCTGGACCCTCAAGCAATTGCTGCGCCTGCATGAATGGCTGCGCCAGCACAAACCCGACGAAGCGCCACCCGACGGCTACGGCTTGTGGGGCGAGGTGTTCGACAGCATCTACCACCTGCAACGCCGCGACCAACGGGTGCGCGGACGCCTGCAAGCGGTGATCGACCGGGTGCAGGAGTCCACCGCCGCGCTCAAAGACGCGGTGATCATGCTCGACAGCGACGGCAACCTGGAATGGTGGAACCGCGCCGCCGAAACCCTGCTGGGCCTCAAGACGCCCCAGGACAGCGGCCAGCCGGTGACCAACCTGGTGCGTCACCCGCGCTTCAAGGAGTACTTCGAGCAGGAGAACTACGAAGAAGCCCTGGAAATCCCCTCGCCCACCAATGACCGCGTACGGATCCAGCTGTACCTGACGCGCTACGGCAACAACGAGCACTTGATGCTGGTGCGCGACGTGACGCGTATCCACCAGTTGGAACAGATGCGCAAAGACTTCGTCGCCAACGTCTCCCACGAACTGCGCACGCCCTTGACGGTGATCTGCGGGTACCTGGAGACGCTGCTGGACAATGTCGACGAGATCAACCCGCGCTGGAGCCGTGCCCTGCAGCAGATGCAGCAGCAGGGTTCACGCATGCAGACACTGCTCAACGACCTGCTGTTGCTGGCCAAGCTCGAAGCCACCGACTACCCCTCGGATAACCATCCGGTGGCCGTACAGAGCCTGTTGCAGACCATCAAGAATGACGCCCAGGCGCTCTCCGGCCAACGCGGGCAGCAGATCACCCTGGAAGCCGATCCGGCCGTGCTGCTCAAGGGCAGCGAAGGCGAATTGCGCAGCGCGTTTTCCAACCTGGTGTTCAACGCCGTGAAGTACACCCAGGACAAGGGCAATATCCGCATCCGTTGGTGGGCCGACGAGCACGGCGCGCACTTGAGCGTGCAGGACTCCGGCATCGGCATCGACGCCAAGCACCTGCCGCGCCTGACCGAACGTTTCTACCGCGTCGACTCCAGCCGCAACTCCAACACCGGCGGCACCGGGCTTGGCCTGGCGATCGTCAAGCACGTGCTGCTGCGCCACCGCGCGCGCCTGGAAATCAGCAGCGTGCTGGGCCATGGCAGTACGTTCACCTGCCATTTTCCGCCGGCGCAGGTAACCCGTTCGCGGGGGGTTGGAACAGATGAGTAACTTGAAAACGACACACCCCTAAATGTGGGAGCGGGCTTGCTCGCGAATGCGGTCGGCCAGCGACACATGGGTTGACTGACCCACTGCATTCGCGAGCAAGCCCGCCCCCACGTTGGATTTGTGTTGTTGTGGAGAGGGCATTCCAAGTCCCGCCGGGCAGTGGGCACTAGGCAAGCGCCCCGTCAGCCGCTACATTGGCCGACTTGCGCCTGTCTTTCAGGCCCACCTGCCACCCCTAATTGAACACACGGAACCTGCAAAACCCCATCATGGACCCTTCCCCTGGTATCACCCTCGCTACACTCTTCGCCGACTTCGGCATGATTCTTTTTGCACTGATCCTGGTACTGCTCAACGGTTTCTTCGTTGCGGCGGAGTTTGCCATGGTCAAACTGCGCGCCACTCGGGTCGAGGCCATCGCCCACAAGAACGGCTGGCGCGGGCAGATCCTGCGCACCGTGCACAGCCAGCTCGACGCCTACCTGTCGGCCTGCCAGCTGGGTATCACCCTCGCCTCCCTGGGCCTGGGCTGGGTCGGTGAGCCGGCCTTTGCACACATCCTCGAGCCGCTGCTGGGCGCCGTGGGCGTCGAGTCGCCGGAAGTGATCAAGGGCGTGTCGTTCTTTGCTGCGTTCTTCGTGATTTCCTACCTGCACATCGTGGTCGGCGAGCTGGCGCCCAAGTCCTGGGCGATTCGCAAGCCCGAGCTGCTGTCGCTGTGGACGGCAGTGCCGCTGTACCTGTTCTACTGGGCCATGTACCCGGCCATCTACCTGCTCAACGCCAGCGCCAACGCCATCCTGCGCATCGCCGGCCAAGGCGAGCCTGGCCCGCATCACGAACACCATTACAGCCGTGAAGAACTCAAGCTGATCCTGCACTCCAGCCGTGGCCAGGACCCGAGCGACCAAGGCATGCGCGTGCTGGCCTCGGCCGTGGAAATGGGCGAACTGGAAGTGGTCGACTGGGCCAACTCCCGGGAAGACCTGGTCACCCTGGACTTCAACGCGCCGTTGAAGGAAATCCTCGCGCTGTTCCGTCGCCACAAATTCAGCCGCTACCCGGTGTATGACGCGGTGCGCAACGAGTTCGTGGGCCTGCTGCACATCAAGGACCTGCTGCTCGAACTGGCAGCCTTGGACCACATTCCCGAATCGTTCAACCTGGCCGAGCTGACTCGTCCGCTGGAGCGTGTGTCGCGGCACATGCCGCTATCACAACTGCTGGAGCAGTTCCGCAAAGGCGGCGCGCACTTCGCCCTGGTCGAAGAAGCCGATGGCAAGATCATCGGCTACCTGACCATGGAGGACGTGCTTGAAGTGCTGGTCGGCGATATCCAGGACGAACACCGCAAGGCCGAGCGCGGCATCCTCGCCTACCAGCCCGGCAAACTGCTGGTGCGTGGCGACACGCCGTTGTTCAAGGTGGAGCGCCTGCTGGGTGTCGACCTCGACCACATCGAAGCCGAAACCCTCGCCGGGCTGATCTACGACACCCTCAAGCGGGTGCCGGAAGAGGAAGAAGTGCTGGAGGTTGAAGGCCTGCGGATCATCATCAAGAAGATGAAAGGGCCGAAGATCGTCTTGGCCAAAGTCCTGCTGCTGGACTGAGCCACCCCAAACCCCTGTAGGAGCCCGGCTTCTACAGTCCCGCGGCGAAGTTGGGCAATGTACCGACGGGCTGGTTGAACTCATACGGGATCGACACCAGCCCGGCCTCGGTGCCCTGCTGCACCACGAAGTGCAGATGCGGGCCGCTGCTGTTGCCGGTATTGCCCGACAGCGCCAGCAGGCTTCCCACCGCGACACGCTGCCCCACCCGCACGCTGACCGACCCTTGCTTGAGGTGCAGGTACACGCCCTGGGTGCCGTCATCGTGCTGCACGCGCACGAAATTGCCGGACGCATCGTTACCGCGCCCGATCTGGCTGTTCTCGGTCTTCACTACCGTACCGCTGCGCGCCGCAATGATTGGCGTGCCTTCGGGCATGGCGATGTCCATGGCGTAGCGGCTCTTGGCGTCGGTGTGGCTGAAGCCGCCGTTGGGGCCTTGGGTCAGGCGGAACGGACCGCCACGCCAGGGCAAGGGGTAGCGGTAGGCTGGTCGTGGGTAAACTGCGCGTGGCCTTTGCAAAAGCGGCCTTCGCACAGGCTCGACCCTGCGTTCCTGGATCACGAACGCCTGGGACCCCGGTGTATGTCGATCGCTGAAAAACACCGCGCCATTGGCATCGGTGGATTGATAGAGGGTCATGGCCAGGGTCGAGGTGGCGACCGTGGCCAGCATGCAGAACAGCAATAGGCGAAGGAGCATGACGCAAACCTGCCAGGATGACTGAACGGCAGGCTAGCAAGGCTTGATGACAGCTTTAGGCTGGCAGTCCGTTGAAACCGATACCCACGTTTATCCGGGCCGCCGCCGACAAATTGACCCGCGCATCCAGAGACAGTTTGTCGATCTTGCCAGTGAGGACGTGGTTAAGACGGGGCTGGCTGATCCGAAGTCTTAGTGCAGCCTGCAAGAGCGCCGACTGAAAACCGACTGTCCGTCGGGCATCGAGCGCGAATCAGACAACCGGTCGACTCCGGTATTCAGGGGGTCACGCGCCCGGCACGAAGTGCTTCTGCGCGGTGCCGCGGGCGATCAGGCGGGAGATGTAATCGAGCTTCTGCGCGTCCTGGTCGATAAACCGGAAGGTCAGTTGCAGCCAGTCGCTATCAGGCTTGGGTTCGAAGGCGACGACGGCGTGCAGGTAGCCATTGAGGCGGGCGATTTCAGCGTTGTCGCCTTGTTCAAGGTCGAGCACGGCACTTTCCAATACCTGCGGCAGCACTTCACCGCGACGCACCACCAGCAGCGCTTCCTTGATGCTCAGCGCCTTGATCACACATTGCTGGTTGCCACTGGACAGGCGCAATTGGCCCTGGCCACGACCACCCGCCGGCGAGGCGGCAGGCGCTTGCACCGGTGGGCTGTTGAGCAGGCCTTTGCTGGGCACCGGGGCAGCCGCTGCAACCGGGGCCGCGCGCACGGCTTCGGGCTTGCCGCCGGTCAGGGCGCTGAGGGAGTCGTTGCCAAAGGCCGAGTTCATCTTGGTCGGCGCACTGGCGATCAATGCGTCGAGACGCCCGATCTTGTGCAGCGCCTGCTTGACCTTGTTCAGCAACTGCTCGTTGGTGAACGGTTTGCTGACATAGCCGGAAACCCCGGCCTGGATGGCCTGGACCACGTTTTCCTTGTCGCCGCGGCTGGTCACCATCACGAACGGCATGGCCTTGAGGTGCGCTTGCTCGCGGCACCAGGTCAGTAGCTCAAGCCCGGACATCTCGGGCATTTCCCAGTCGCACAGCACCAGGTCGAAGGTCTCGCGCATCAGGATGGCCTGGGCCTTTTTGCCGTTCACCGCATCTTCGATCTTGATCCCGGGGAAGTAGTTGCGCAGGCACTTCTTCACCAGGTCGCGAATAAACGAGGCGTCATCCACCACCAATACACTGACTTTACTCATCGACCCTATTTCCTATAAAAACCGCGGCACGCAGAACGCCTGACTGATGGCATTTTGCCAAAACTCTGTAGTCACGGCGGGACTTTCTTTGACCCGACGCGCAAAAAATCCAGCTGCCACAAACAAAAACGCCCGGCCAAGGGCCGGGCGTTAATTTCTCGGGCAACCTTACTTATCGTCAGTTTCGCCCGGAACATTAGGGATTAGATCGGCTGACCCTTCAACTTCAGCCTTCATGCGCTTGAGGCCCATGTGCCGCACGTCGGTCCCGCGAACCAGGTAAATCACCAGCTCGGAGATATTGCGTGCGTGGTCGCCGATGCGCTCCAGCGAACGCAGGACCCAGATGATGCTCAAGACCCGCGAGATAGAGCGCGGGTCTTCCATCATGTAGGTGGCCAGCTCGCGCAGCGCGGTCTTGTATTCGCGGTCGATGATCTTGTCGTACTGGGCCACCGACAACGCCAGCTCGGCGTCGAAGCGGGCGAATGCGTCGAGGGCATCGCGCACCATGTTGCGCACCTGGTCGCCAATGTGGCGCACTTCCACGTAACCGCGTGGCGCTTCGCCTTCTTCGCACAGCTGGATGGCGCGCCGGGCGATCTTGGTGGCTTCGTCGCCGATGCGCTCCAGGTCGATCACCGACTTGGAAATGCTGATGATCAAACGCAGGTCGGACGCCGCCGGCTGGCGACGGGCCAGAATCCGCAGGCATTCTTCGTCGATGTTGCGTTCCATCTGGTTGATCTGGTCGTCGATCTCGCGCACTTGCTGGGCCAGGCCCGAGTCAGCCTCGATCAGCGCGGTGACTGCGTCGTTGACTTGCTTCTCCACCAGCCCGCCCATCGCCAGGAGGTGGCTGCGCACTTCCTCAAGCTCGGCGTTGAACTGCGCGGAGATGTGGTGGGTAAGGCCTTCTTTGCTAATCATGCGTTTGCTCCGCAAAAGCTGTAAGCCGCAAGCTAGAAGCTGCAAGCTGATGTGTGTCGTTCCATTGAGCTGCTTTTACTTGCCGCTTGAAACCTGCGGCTTGCAACTGCCGCTACTAGCCATAACGACCGGTAATGTAGTCTTCGGTCTGCTTCTTCGCCGGATTGGTGAACAGCGTATCGGTGTCGCCGAATTCCACCAGCTTGCCCATGTACATGAACGCGGTGTAGTCGGAAACCCGCGCCGCCTGTTGCATGTTGTGGGTCACGATGACGATGGTGAACTTGGACTTGAGCTCGTAGATCAGCTCTTCGACTTTCAGCGTCGAAATCGGGTCGAGTGCCGAGCACGGCTCGTCGAGCAGCAGCACTTCCGGCTCCACCGCGATGGTACGGGCGATCACCAGGCGCTGCTGCTGACCACCGGACAAGCCGAGTGCCGAGTCGTGCAGGCGGTCCTTGACCTCGTCCCACAGCGCCGCGCCCTTGAGGGCCCACTCAACCGCTTCGTCGAGGATGCGCTTCTTGTTGATGCCCTGGATGCGCAGGCCGTAGACCACGTTTTCGTAGATGGTCTTGGGGAACGGGTTGGGCTTCTGGAACACCATGCCTACCCGGCGACGCAGCTCGGCGACGTCTTCGCCCTTGCGGTAGATATTGGTGCCGTAGAGGTTGATGGCGCCGTCCACGCGGCAACCGTCGACCAGGTCGTTCATGCGGTTGAAGGTGCGCAGAAGCGTCGACTTGCCGCAGCCCGAGGGGCCGATGAACGCCGTCACGCGCTGCTTGGGGATGTTCATGCTGACGTCGAACAGCGCCTGCTTTTCACCGTAGTACAGGCTCAGGCCCGGCACTTCAATGGCCACGGTTTCCTGGGCCAGGTTCAGGCCCTGCTTGTCGCGACCCAGGGCAGACATGTTGATGCCGTGGGAATGGGTGTCGTGTTGCATGGTCTCACTCCGTTCGTAGCTGCCAGCTTCTAGCTGCAAGCTGCAAGATTTGGGCAAAAGCGGCTCGTAGCTTGCCGCTTGTGGCTAATAGCTTTAGCTGTCCAACGCTTTGTATTTTTCGCGCAGGTGGTTGCGAATCCACACCGCCGACAAGTTGAGCGTGGCAATCACCAGCACCAGCAGCAAGGCGGTGGCGTACACCAGCGGCCGCGCGGCTTCGACGTTGGGGCTCTGGAAGCCGACGTCATAAATATGGAAGCCCAAGTGCATGATCTTCTGGTCCAGGTGCAGGTAGGGGTAGTTGCCATCCAGCGGCAGCGACGGCGCCAGTTTCACCACGCCCACCAGCATCAGCGGCGCCACTTCACCGGCGGCACGGGCCACGGCGAGGATCATGCCGGTCATCATCGCCGGGCTGGCCATCGGCAGTACGATCTTCCACAGCGTTTCCGCCTTGGTCGCGCCGAGTGCCAGGGACCCTTCGCGCACAGTGCGAGGAATCCGCGCCAGGCCCTCTTCGGTGGCCACGATCACCACCGGCACCGCCAGCAGCGCCAGGGTCAGCGAGGCCCACAGCAGGCCCGGCGTACCGAAGGTCGGGGCCGGCAGGGCTTCGGCGAAGAACAGACGGTCAACCGAGCCACCCAGTACATACACGAAGAAGCCCAGGCCGAACACGCCGTAGACGATGGCCGGTACGCCGGCCAGGTTGTTCACGGCGATCCGGATAACGCGGGTCAGGGTGTTCTGCTTGGCGTATTCACGCAGGTACACCGCTGCCAGCACGCCGAACGGGGTGACGATCATTGCCATGATCAGGGTCATCATCACGGTGCCGAAGATAGCCGGGAAAATCCCGCCCTCGGTGTTGGCTTCCCGTGGGTCATCGCTGAGGAATTCCCAGACCTTGCTGAAGTAGAAGCCGATCTTGGTCAGTGTACCCATGGCGTTCGGCTGGTAGGCGTGAACGACTTTGCCGATGCCGATTTCGACTTCCTTGCCGTTCGCATCACGCGCCGTCAGGGCATCGCGATTGAACTGGGCGTGCAGGTCGGCCAGGCGTGCTTCGATGTCCTGGTAACGGGCATTCAGCTCGGCGCGACCGGAGTCCATGTCGGCCTGGGCGGCGGCGTCGAGCTTGCCTTCCAGTTCCAGTTTGCGGCCATGCAGGCGGATGCGTTCAAGCCCGGCGTTGATCGCGCCGATGTCAGATTTTTCGAGTGTCTTGAGCTGGGCAGCGAGCTTGTTGACGCGGTCGACCCGCGCCTGCAGCTCCGGCCAAGCGGCGTCGCCTTCGGCGATGACCTTGCCATCCTGCTTGACGTTGACCAGGGTGCCGTAGAAGTTGCCCCATTCACGACGCTCGATGGTCATCAAGTTCGCCGGCGTGGTCTGGTCCTTGAGCCACTCGCCGACAATCCAGGTGAAGTCATTGCCGTTCAGGTCGCGGTTGCCGACCTTGATCAGCTCGCGGGTCATGAATTCCGGACCCGCATCCGGCACCGGCAGGCCCGCGCTTTTCAGGCGCTCGCGCGGCACTTCTTCTTTCTGCACCACTTCGCCGATGACGATATGGTTAGCCTGGCCCGGCACGTCGTAGTTGGCCTGGATCAGGTCGGCCGGCCAGAAGTGGCCCAAGCCACGCACTGCAATCACGGCCAGCAAACCAATGGTCATGATGACCGCGATGGACACTGCGCCACCGCTGATCCAGACGCCGGGGGCGCCGCTCTTGAACCATCCATTCAGGGAGTTCTGTTTCACAGACTTCTACCTTTCTTAAAGCGACGAGTATTTCTTGCGCAGACGCTGACGAATCAGCTCGGCGAGGGTGTTCATGACGAACGTGAACAACAGCAGCACCAGCGCCGAGAGGAACAGCACGCGGTAATGACTGCCGCCGACTTCCGACTCGGGCATCTCCACCGCGACGTTGGCTGCGAGTGTGCGCAGGCCTTCGAACAGGTTCATCTCCATCACCGGCGTGTTACCGGTGGCCATCAGCACGATCATGGTCTCGCCGACGGCGCGGCCCATGCCGATCATCAGGGCCGAGAAGATGCCCGGGCTGGCGGTCAGGATCACCACGCGGGTCATGGTCTGCCACGGCGTGGCACCCAGGGCCAGCGAGCCCAGGGTCAGGCCGCGCGGCACGCTGAACACGGCGTCTTCGGCGATCGAGTAGATGTTCGGGATCACCGCAAAGCCCATGGCCAGGCCGACCACCAGGGCGTTGCGCTGGTCGTAGGTGATGCCCAGGTCGTGGGAGATCCACATGCGCATGTCGCCGCCGAAGAACCAGGTCTCCAGGTACGGGCTCATGTACAGCGAGAGCCAGCCCACAAACAGGATCACCGGGATCAGGATCGCGCTTTCCCAGCCGTCCGGCACCCGCAGGCGCAGCGACTCAGGCAGGCGGCTGAAGACAAAACCGGCCACCAGGATGCCAATCGGCAGCAGCATCAGCAGGCTGAAAATCCCCGGCAGGTGCCCTTCCACATACGGCGCCAGGAACAGGCCAGCGAAGAAGCCAAGGATCACCGTCGGCATCGCTTCCATCAGCTCGATCACCGGCTTGACCTTGCGGCGCAGGCTCGGGGCCATGAAGTAGGCGGTGTAGATCGCGGCGGCAACCGCCAGTGGCGCGGCCAGGAGCATCGCGTAGAACGCGGCCTTCAGGGTGCCGAAGGTCAGCGGCGCAAGGCTCATCTTGGGTTCGAAATCGGTGTTGGCGGCGGTCGATTGCCAGACGTATTTAGGCTCGTCGTAGTTTTCGTACCAGACCTTGCTCCACAACGCGCTCCAGGACACTTCCGGGTGCGGGTTGTCCAGCACCAGCGGCTGCAACTTGCCGCCGGCTTCGACGATCACGCGGTTGGCGCGTGGCGACATGCCGAACACGCCCTGGCCGTCGACCACCGGGTCCACCAGCAAGGTGCGGTGCGCGGTGCTGTGGAACACGCCGAATTTGCCGGACGCATCCAGGGCGGTGAAGCCTTTGCGACGTTGTTCGGCGGTAATCTCGACGATAGGCGCCGTGCCCATCTGGAACGTGCGGATCTGCTTGAAGCGCTGCTCGCCATCCGGGTCACGGGCCATGAACCACTGGGCCAGGCCGCCCTTGGAGTTACCGATGATCAGCGAGATGCCGCCCACCAACTGGGTGCTGGCGGTAATTTCGGCAGTGCCATCTTCCGACAATTTGTAGCGCCCGTTGAGGCTGTTGTCGCGCAGGCTGAAGACATCCGCAAGCGCGCGACCGTTGATCACGTACAGCCACTGCTGGCGCGGATCGATGAAAATTGCCTTCACCGGCTCGGTCATCTGCGGCAGCTCGATGCGCTTCTGCTCGCTGGTGACTTCGCCAGTCATCATGTTTTCTTCACGGCTCAGGGTCAGCACGTTCAAGTGCGAACCGGCGGAGCCTGCAACGACCAGGGAGGAGTCGGTGGCGTTGAGGGCCACATGCTCCAGCGCGCGACCGGCGTCGTCGAGCACGATCGGGTTTTCGCCGTAAGGGTATTCAATCGCCGGGGTGATGGTTTTCTTGCCGTCCGGGTAGGACACCTTATAAGTGTGGCGGAACACCAGGGACTGGCCATTGGACAAACCGAGGATCACCAGCGGGCTGCCGGGCTGGTCTTCACCGATGGAGGCAACACGGGTGCCGGCGGGCAGTGGCAGGTCGACACGCTTGAGCTCGGCACCGGTCTCGACGTTGAAGAACAGCGCCTGGCCCTTGTCGGAAACCCGCATGGCGACTTGGTTCTGTTCTTCCAGGGAGATCATCAGCGGCTTGCCGGCGTCCTGGATCCAGGCCGGGGTCAGGGCGTCTTCCTTGGTCAGCGAGGCGCCCTGGAACAGTGGCGCGACGACATAGGCCAGAAAGAAGAAGATCAGGGTAATGGCGCCGAGGACGGCGAGGCCGCCTACCAGCACGTACCAACGGGTCAGGCGATCCTTGAGGGCGCGGATGCGGCGCTTGCGTTGCAGCTCAGGCGTATTGAAATCAATGCGCTTGGGAGGGGAAGTCGTCGTCATGGTGGAATTGGCCAGATCATTCATGCGCACACCCTAGCGATCCTGTATGACAGAAAGATGACAGTGCAGTGACGCAACAAGTCCGCCGCGAAGCAAAGCTGGCAGCGGACTAGAAAATTCGGATGCGGAGCCGGCAGGCCGGCCCCGCAGAGGCAATCAGTTGCCTTCTTTCAGACCCAGGTCAGCCAGGGCCTTGGCGGCAACTTTGGCTGGCAGTGGGATGTAGCCGTCTTTCACTACAACTTCCTGGCCCTGTTTGGACAGAACCAGCTTCACGAACTCGGCTTCCAGCGGGGCCAGAGGCTTGTTCGGGGCTTTGTTGACGTAAACGTAGAGGAAACGCGACAGCGGGTATTTGCCGTTCAGGGCGTTTTCTTCGCTGTCTTCGATGTAGTCAGTGCTGCCTTTCTTGGCCAGGGCCACGGTCTTCACGCTGGCGGTCTTGTAGCCGATGCCCGAGTAACCGATGCCGTTCAGCGAGGAGCTGATCGACTGCACGACCGACGCCGAGCCCGGTTGTTCGTTCACGTTTGGCTTGTAGTCGCCTTTGCACAGGGCTTCTTCCTTGAAGTAGCCGTAGGTGCCGGATACCGAGTTACGACCGAACAATTGCACTGGCTTGTTGGCCAGGTCGCCAGTCACACCCAGGTCACCCCAGGTTTTCACGTCGGCTTTGCCACCGCACAGACGCGTCGAGGAGAAAATCGCATCGACTTGTTCCATGGTCAGGTGCTGGATCGGGTTGTCCTTGTGCACGAATACCGCCAGGGCATCCACGGCAACCGGGATAGCGGTTGGCTTGTAGCCGTACTTCTGCTCGAAGGCCGCCAGTTCGGTGTCCTTCATCTTGCGGCTCATCGGGCCCAGGTTGGAGGTGCCTTCAGTCAGCGCAGGTGGCGCAGTAGCGGAGCCGGCAGCTTGAATCTGGATGTTGACGTTCGGGTATTCCTTTTTGTAGGACTCAGCCCACAAAGTCATCAGGTTCGCCAGAGTGTCGGAACCAACGCTGGACAAGTTGCCCGATACGCCAGTGGTCTTGGCGTAAGCCGGAATTGCCGGGTCAACACCAGCGGCCACCGCGTGGGCGGTCGCAACGCCAGCAGCGACAAAAGTCATTGCCGCCATCAAACGCTTCAGTTTCATGCCTTGCTCCTAGCAGATAGGGATAGTTGGATCGGGGCCAAGTATCGAGAGGCCGTGTGAACACTCTATGTCTGCAATGTGACAATTAGATGAAAGGCCACTATCGAGAGGAGCGCAGGCTACGAAGGCAGAAACATTGAATTGTGACGAGGCAGCCTGCTCCCGCAGGACTGCGCAGCACTGCCTTTTTCAGGGCCGCTGCGCGAGCCAGCTTCCTCGCCACACTGGGTGATCGGGCGGGTCTTAGCGCCCGCGCTTCCACAGGAACCCACCCACAACCATCCCCATCACGCACAGGACAGCAACATAGTAGGCCGGGCCCATCGGGCTTTCCTTCATCAGCAGCGACACCGCCAGCGGCGTCAGGCCGCCGAATATGGCGTAGGCGACGTTATAGGAGAACGACAACCCACTGAAACGCACCACCGGCGGGAAGGCCTTGACCATGACATACGGCACCACGCCGATGGTGCCGACGAACAAACCGGTCAAGGCGTACAGCGGGAACAGCCAGTCGGGGTGGGCGATGAGGCTGTGGTACAGCGTCCAGGAGGTCGCCAGCAGCAGGGCACAACCGAAGATCAACACACGCCCGGCGCCGAAACGGTCGGCCAGCGCGCCGGAGGCGATGCAGCCCAGGCTCAATGTGACGATTGCCAGGCTGTTGGCCTGCAGCGCCACGGTCGCGCTGAAGTGATAGACGGTCTGCAACACGGTCGGGGTCATCAGGATAACCACGACGATGCCGGCCGAGAGCAGCCAGGTCAGCAGCATCGACAACACGATGGCACTGCGGTGATCACGCAGCACGGCGCGCAACGGCAGCTCGGCGGCCAGGGTCTTGCGTTGCTGCATCTCGGCGAAGATCGGCGTTTCATGCAGCCAGCGGCGCAGGTACACCGACAGCAGGCCGAACACACCGCCGAGCAGGAACGGGATGCGCCAGGCGTAATCCGAGACCTGCTCCGGGCTATAGATAGTGTTGATTGCGGTGGCCACCAGCGAGCCCAGCAGGATCCCGGCGGTCAGGCCGCTGGTCAGGGTGCCGCAGGCGTAGCCGATATGGCGCGGTGGCACGTGCTCGGAAACGAACACCCAGGCGCCCGGTACTTCGCCGCCAATCGCCGCGCCCTGGATGACGCGCATCAGCAGCAACAGGATCGGCGCCCACAGGCCGATCTGCGCGTACGTCGGCAGCAGGCCCATGATCAGGGTCGGCACGGCCATCATGAAGATGCTCAGGGTGAACATCTTCTTGCGGCCCAGCAGGTCACCGAAGTGCGCCATGATGATGCCGCCCAACGGACGCGCCAGGTAGCCGGCGGCGAAGATGCCAAAGGTCTGCATCATGCGCAGCCATTCGGGCATGTCCACGGGGAAGAACAGTTTTCCGACCACGGTGGCGAAAAACACGAAAATAATGAAATCGTAAAATTCCAGCGCCCCGCCCAAGGCAGACAGCGACAGGGTTTTGTAGTCGTTGCGGGTCAGCGGGCGCGAAGGTTGCGCACTGCTTGCGGGCACGGAGGACATGGCAAGGCTTCTCTTATTAGTCAGGACGGCAGATCCGGGGTGCTGGCTGCGCCAGGGCGGGTTCGGCAAGATAGCAAATCGCTTGGAAAAGCACAGCGGTGAGCTGATAACAGTTCCAGTGGGCAAATTATCCCCGGTGACCGCACATTAACCGCAATCAGAAGCACAGTTGCCGGAAAAAGCCGCGATACAGCCGCGAATTGCCGACCAAATGAGTGCCCAGAGGTCGTCGTGGCGCATGTGTCTCGATATACTCGGCCCTTGCAAGCGCAGAACCCCAGTCTTGAGGGGCTGCTGTGCCAAAACGTCGTTGGGTGCCATCCAGCCGATTTGGCAGAGTTTCCCTTTTAGTACGCCTTACGAGAAACGCATCACGCGGTGTATGTTGGTGCTGAAACGTTTTTCCAGAAGACGGCTATCCACTTGAAATACCCATGAAGCGTCACGGGTCAGAGGCACCCTCGGCATGATCGAACTCGAACAAGAAGATCCTATCCCGCAAGGCGATCTCGCCTTGCAAATCACCGCCCTCCCGCGTGAAACCAACGGTTTCGGCGACATCTTCGGCGGCTGGCTGGTCGCGCAGATGGACCTGGCGGGTACCGCCATGGCCAGCAAGGTCGCGGGTGGCCGCGTGGCCACCGTGGCGATTGATCGCATGGCGTTCCTGGTCCCGGTGGCGGTGGGCGCGCAGCTTTCCTTCTATACCCAGGCCCTGGAAATCGGCCGCAGCTCGATCCAGATGATGGTCGAAGTGTGGAGCGATGACCCGCTGTCCAGCGAATGGCGCAAGGTCACCGAGGCGGTGTTCGTGTTCGTCGCCATCGATGGCAGCGGCCGCACGCGTTCGGTCCCGTCGCGCGCGCGTTAAACCTCATCGGGTTTTGACGGTCAATTGCCCCATTGCCTGCCATAAAGAGTGCTGTGTATGCCTACGCCCCACGTTGAAACCGTGAAAATCGACGAGCTGGATTGCTGGCACATTCGCCACAACGGCGCCGAATTGAAAGTCGCCCGACAAGGCGCGCACATCTTCAGTTACCAACGCGCAGGCGAGCAGCCGCTGATCTGGCCGAATCCTGAGGCGGTGTTCAAGCAAGGCAAAGGCATTCGCACCGGCGTTCCGGTGTGCTGGCCATGGTTTGGCGTGTTTGACCGCAATCCGCAAAGCGTCAAGGCAATGCGCCAGAGTGACCAGCCCGCCGGCGCCCACGGTTTTGTGCGCACCGCCCTGTGGGAACTGGCCGCGACGGAACTCGAAGGCGAAACGCTGCGGGTCGACCTGGTGTTGCCGGTGCCTGCGGGAGGCTTCCCCGGCTGGCCGCATCAGGTCGACCTGAAACTGAGCCTGCGGCTGGACGACCAACTGCATATCCACCTGACCAGCCACAACCGCGGCACTGATACCGTGACGCTCAGCCAGGCGCTGCACACCTACTTCGCCGTGAGCGATGTGCGCAACGTGCAGGTCGAAGGCCTGGACGGTCTGGCGTACATCGATACCGCCGACGGCTGGACCGAGAAGACGCAATCGGGCCTGCTGCACTTCACCGCCGAGACGGATCGCATCTACCTCGACACGCCGCCCCAGCTGACTATTGTCGACAAAGACTGGCAGCGCCGCATCCAACTCACCGCCGAGGGCTCGAAGTCGACGGTGATCTGGAACCCCTGGACCGAACGCGCCAAGGCGTTTGATGACATGGCCGATGATGGGTGGACAGGCATGCTGTGCATCGAGACGGCGAATGTGCTGGATGATGTGGTGAGCCTGGCGCCGGGCGAAAGTCATACCCTGGGTGTGAGCATCAAAGCGCTAGCCCTGTAAACCCGAACCCGTAGGAGCTGGCTTGCCAGCGCCTACGGGTTTCGCGGTGTCTAGAGGTCGGATTCCTTCACCACCCGCACCTTCCCCGCATCCAGTGCATAGGCCGCATCGGCCAGGTCATTGTTGACCTTCTCCACCTTCAACGTGCCCGTGACCCACAGCGGCGTGTAGATATCATCCAGCTTCAAGCCCTTGGGATACCGCACCAGCACCAGTTGGTTGGGTGGCGGTGGCGGCACGTGGATGCAGGCGCCTGGGTAGGGCACCAGGAAAAACAGCGTGCTGCGACCCTTGGCGTCGGTCTCCAGCGGCACTGGGTAACCGCCGATGCGGATGTTCTTGCCATTCATGGCGGCCACGGTCTTGGTCGAATACATCACAGCCGGCAAGCCCTTGCTCTGCTTCAAGCCACCTTTGTCGGTGAACGTGCCTTGGGCTTCGGGGGAGTTGTGATCGATCTCGGGCATCGCTTCGAGGGCTTTCTGGTCCGACAGCGGCATCAGGTCGAGCCAGTCGGTTTCCGGCAGTTCGCCGGCGTGGGCCAGGCCGGAGCCCAGTAACAGAAGAGTGAACAGAAGACGGCGCATGGAGAGGCTCGACAAGGTTAACAGTGTCGGCATTCTAGCCCTCCGCGCCTGCGCAGCGCAGAGGGCCATGAAGCTAAATCATTTTTTTCGCAGCAGGCCGTAGATCACCAGCAACACGATGGCACCGATCAGCGCGCCAATGAAGCCTGCGCCCTGGCCCGCCTGGTAGATGCCCAGGGCCTGACCACCGTAGGTGGCGACCAGCGAACCTGCGATACCCAGCAGGATGGTCATGATCCAGCCCATGCTGTCATCGCCTGGCTTGAGGAAACGCGCCAGCAGGCCGACGATCAAGCCGATGAAGATGGTTCCGATGATACCCATGGCATTTCCCTCTGATTGAATGTGAGTCATGTCAAAGCCTAGTCAGGCTTCGCCATCCTGCAATCAGAGAGACGGCGGCAACCAATGGTTCCCGCCGATCCTTGGGTTATTGCTCGGCGATCAGCGCTTCGACCTTGAGGATCTGCGCTTGCAGCGTCGCACGGTCCTTGCAGCGCAGGTTGGCGTGGCCGACCTTGCGCCCGGCCTTGAAGGCCTTGCCGTAGTGATGCAGGTGGCAGTCATCGATGGCGATCACGCGGTCAACCGGCGGCACCACGCCGATGAAGTTGAGCATGGCGCTCTCGCCGACCTTGGCCGTGGAGCCCAGCGGCAAGCCGGCCACTGCCCGCAGGTGGTTCTCGAACTGGCTGCACTCGGCGCCTTCGGTGGTCCAGTGCCCGGAGTTGTGCACACGCGGCGCGATTTCGTTGGCCTTGAGGCCACCGTCGACTTCAAAGAACTCGAATGCCATCACGCCGACATAATCCAGCTGCTTGAGCACCCGGCTGGAATAGTCTTCCGCAAGGGCCTGCAACGGGTGGTCGGTGCTGGCCACGGACAGCTTGAGGATGCCGCTGTCGTGGGTGTTGTGCACCAGCGGGTAGAAGCGCGTTTCGCCATCACGGGCACGCACGGCGATCAACGAGACTTCGCCGGTGAACGGCACGAAGCCTTCCAGCAGGCAGGCAACGCTGCCCAACTCGGCGAAGGTACCGACCACATCGGCGGCGGTGCGCAGGACTTTCTGGCCCTTGCCGTCGTAACCCAGGGTGCGGGTTTTCAACACGGCCGGCAGGCCGATGCTGGCCACCGCAGCGTCGAGGTCGGCCTGGGACTGGATATCGGCGAAGGCCGGGGTCGGGATGCCCAGGTCCTTGAACATGCTCTTCTCGAACCAGCGATCGCGAGCGATGCGCAGGGCTTCGGCGCTCGGGTACACCGGCACGAACTGCGAGAGGAATGCCACGGTTTCGGCCGGGACGCTTTCGAACTCGAAGGTCACCAGGTCGACTTCGTCGGCCAGTTGGCGCAGATGGTCCGGGTCGCTGTAGTCCGCACGCAGGTGTTCACCCAGTGCAGCCGCGCACGCGTCCGGCGCCGGGTCCAGGAAAGCGAAGTTCATCCCCAGCGGGGTACCCGCCAGGGCCAGCATGCGGCCCAGTTGGCCGCCACCGATTACACCGATTTTCATCGTCAACAACCTCAGGCGATACGTGGGTCTGGATTGTCCAGCACGCTGTCTGTCTGCTCAGCACGGAATTTTTTCAGCACCGCGTGAAACTGCGGGTGCTTGGCGCCCAGGATGCTGGCGGACAACAACGCGGCGTTGATCGCGCCGGCCTTGCCGATCGCCAGGGTCGCCACCGGGATACCGGCCGGCATCTGCACGATGGACAACAGCGAATCCACGCCCGAGAGCATCGACGACTGCACCGGTACGCCAAGCACTGGCAGGTGAGTCTTGGCCGCACACATGCCTGGCAGGTGCGCCGCCCCGCCGGCACCGGCGATGATCACCTCGATGCCACGGGATTCTGCTTCATCGGCATACTGGAACAGCAAATCCGGGGTGCGGTGGGCAGAGACCACTTTCACTTCATACGGAATGCCGAGTTTTTCCAGCATATCGGCGGTGTGGCTAAGGGTGGACCAATCGGACTTGGAGCCCATGATCACGCCAACCAATGCACTCATCGTCGTGCCTCTTCTCTCTGGGCGCCCGCAGGCGCGTCAAAAAACAACAAGCCACGCGGGAAATCCGGCGTGGCTTGTTGTACGAAATTTGGCCGGTTGGACCGGCCGAAGGCCGCGCAGTATACCGTAATAATCCAGATAAACAGCCCCTTGGATGACCATCTGTCTTACACCTCAAACAGGCGGTTTTATTGACTTCCAGGTCAGCGAAAGCACCACAAAATACTGTGGGAGCTGGCTTGCCTGCGATGGCGGAGGGTCAGTGCCTGAATGTCGGCTGATACACCGCTATCGCAGGCAAGCCAGCTCCCACATTTGATCTGTGTTGGCTCAAGTATTCTGCGCCGCCCCACCTTCCAACTTACGCCACAACAACCGCACGTTCGCCTTGCGCACCAGCGCGCAGCGATACAGGCGAATCTCCAACGGCACATGCCATTGCGGCCCGCCGCACACCACCAGTTCGCCCCGTGCCAGTTCAGCGCGCACGCTCAACTGCGGTACCCAGGCAATGCCCAGGCCTTCGAGGGCCATGCTTTTGAGGCTGTCGGCCATGGCGGTTTCGTACACGGTGGTAAAGCGCAATGCGCGCTGGCGCAGCAGCAGATGTACCGAACGCCCCAGGAACGCACCGGCGCTGTACGCCAGCAACGGCACACTGCCCTCGCCTTCCAGGTCGAACAGCGGCTTGCCATCCGCATCGGCGGCGCACACCGGGAGCATCTCGGTATTGCCCAGGTGCAGCGACGGGAAGATCTCGGCGTCCATCTGCATCGCCGCATCCGGGTCGTAGAACGCCAGCATCAGGTCGCAGCCGCCTTCGCGCAGGGCATGCACGGCGTCGCCGACGTTGGTGGCCACCAGCCGCGTGGCGATGTTCAGGCCTTCGTTGCGCAGTTGCGCGATCCAGCGCGGGAAGAATCCCAGTGCCAGGGAGTGGGCAGCGGCTACTTGCATAACCTCGCCCTGCCCGCCTTCCAGGTGATGCAAATGGCGCAGCACTTCACCGAGCTGCTCGACCACCGTGCGCGCGGTCACCAGAAACAACTGCCCCGCTGCTGTCAGTTCAACCGGCGTGCGCGAGCGATTGACCAGGGTCAGGCCCAGCGCAGCTTCCAGGCTGCGAATACGCCGACTGAACGCCGGCTGGGTGACAAAGCGCCGCTCCGCCGCCTGGGAAAAGCTGCGGGTTGCCGCCAGGGCGCTGAAGTCTTCCAGCCATTTGCTCTCAAGGTTCATCACTTCCTCCCACGGGTACGCACCATTTTGGCACACACGCCCGCCATGATAACCGGGTCACACCGACATTATGCCGTTTGTGCATAGGCCAGTGTTTAACAGCATTGGCCCAAAAACTTCTACAAGCCTAGCATTCGCAGCGTTCCGGCCTGTTCCGGGTCCATATCGAGATGATTTCCGTCATGTCCTCCGCTGCATCATTCCGCACAGAAAAAGACCTGCTTGGCGTACTCGAAGTACCTGCCCAAGCGTATTACGGCATCCAGACCCTGCGAGCGGTGAATAACTTCCGCCTCTCGGGCGTTCCGATTTCGCATTACCCGAAATTGGTGGTCGGCCTGGCAATGGTCAAGCAAGCAGCCGCTGACGCCAACCGCGAGTTGGGCCAGCTCAGCGAAGCCAAGCACGCTGCCATCAGCGAAGCCTGTGCCCGTCTGATCCGCGGCGATTTCCACGAAGAGTTCGTGGTGGACATGATTCAAGGCGGCGCTGGCACTTCAACCAACATGAATGCCAACGAAGTCATCGCCAACATCGCGTTGGAGGCCATGGGCCACAACAAGGGCGAATACCAGTACCTGCACCCCAACAACGACGTGAACATGGCGCAGTCGACCAACGACGCCTACCCGACCGCGATCCGCCTGGGTCTGCTGCTGGGTCACGACGCGCTGCTGGCCAGCCTCGACAGCCTGATCCAGGCCTTCGCTGCCAAAGGCGTCGAGTTCGGTCACGTGTTGAAAATGGGCCGCACCCAATTGCAAGACGCCGTGCCGATGACCCTCGGCCAGGAATTCCGCGCCTTCGCCACTACCCTCGGTGAAGACCTGGCGCGCCTGAAAACCCTGGCGCCGGAGCTGCTGACCGAAGTGAACCTGGGCGGCACCGCGATCGGTACCGGCATCAACGCCGACCCGCGTTACCAGGCCCTGGCCGTACAGCGCCTGGCCCTGATCAGCGGGCAGCCGCTGGTACCGGCTGCCGACTTGATCGAAGCCACCTCCGACATGGGCGCCTTCGTGCTGTTCTCCGGCATGCTCAAGCGCACCGCGGTGAAGCTCTCGAAGATCTGCAACGACCTGCGCCTGCTGTCCAGCGGCCCACGTACCGGCATCAACGAGATCAACCTGCCGGCGCGTCAGCCAGGCAGCTCGATCATGCCCGGCAAGGTCAACCCGGTCATCCCGGAAGCCGTCAACCAGGTGGCGTTCCAGGTCATCGGCAACGACCTGGCCCTGACCATGGCAGCCGAAGGCGGTCAACTGCAGTTGAACGTGATGGAGCCGCTGATCGCCTTCAAGATCTTCGACTCGATCCGCCTGCTGCAACGCGCGATGGACATGCTGCGCGAGCACTGCATCGTCGGCATCACCGCCAACGAAGCCCGCTGCCGCGAACTGGTGGAGCACTCCATCGGCCTGGTCACCGCGCTGAACCCGTACATCGGCTATGAAAACGCCACCCGCATCGCGCGCATCGCCCTCGAAAGCGGCCGCGGCGTGCTGGAACTGGTGCGCGAAGAAGGCTTGCTCGACGACGCCATGCTCGACGACATCCTGCGCCCCGAAAACATGATTGCCCCACGTTTGGTCCCGTTGAAGGCCTAAGCGTTTGTTGCACCGCTCACCAGGTTGAGGGACTAGACACCTCTCACCTTTTGAGGGCCTGAAGGCTCGTTCTTCAGGCCCTTTTTTTTGCCTCAAGGTTGTGAAATGACGTCCATAAAAACTCCAATATCGCCCTGCAAACCCGCCTTGCCCGACTCCGGCCTGCTGAAACCTTTAATCGCCTCGTGCAGACGGATCACACACTCCTAGGTATAGTGCCGCCCCTCTTCGCGTCAGCGGTCGTCGGTAACGAGACCCTGGAAGCGCGAAACCGCATGAATAACAACACCCGCAAAAGGATTGGGGTCGAACCGTCGTGCACTGCCTGGTGCCATGCGACGTGTCGGACCGTCCTGCGTTTGCCATTAGAAAAATCAGCGAGGAACACTCCATGCTAGAAGTCATCAACGACTTCCTCTCAGGGAAAGTATTGATCGTGCTCATTGTCGGGCTCGGTGGCTACTTCACGATCCGCTCGCGTTTCGTTCAATTGCGTCACTTTTTCCACATGTTTTCGGTGTTTCGCGACAGCCTGAAAAGCAGCTCCGGCCAGCTCAGCTCGTTCCAGGCGCTGATGCTCAGCCTCGCCGGTCGCGTCGGCGCCGGTAACATCGCAGGCGTCGGCATTGCCGTGACCCTGGGCGGCCCGGGTGCCGTGTTCTGGATGTGGGTCACCGCACTGGTGGGCATGTCCTCGAGCTTCATCGAATGCTCCCTCGGCCAGCTGTACAAGCGCACCGACGCCGAAGGCACCTACCGTGGCGGCCCGGCCTACTACATCCAGCATGGCTTGAAGAAACGCTGGCTGGGCATGGTCATGGCCTTCCTGCTGCTGGTGACCTTCGGCTTTGCCTTCAACGGCCTGCAAGCCCACGCCGTGACTCACTCGCTGAACAACGCCTTCGGCCTGGACACCACCTACACCGGCCTGGCGCTGGCGGTATTGCTGGGCCTGGTGTTCATCGGCGGGATCAAGCGTATTGCCTCGATCGCCGACCTGCTGGTACCGGTCAAGACCCTCGTCTACATCGCCGTGACCCTGTACGTGATCGTGCTGCAATTCGACCACGTGCCGGCCATGCTCGCGACTATCGTCAAGAGCGCCTTCGGCCTGGACCAGGCCTTCGGTGGCCTGGTGGGCAGCGCGATCATCATGGGTGTGAAGCGCGGCGTGTTCGCCAACGAAGCCGGCCTGGGCAGTGCGCCTAACGTGGCAGCGGTAGCGTCGGTAGAACACCCGATCGCCCAAGGCGTGGTGCAGGCGTTCAGCGTGTTCCTCGACACCTTCGTGATCTGCACCTGTACGGCGCTGCTGATCCTGCTCTCCGGTTTCTACACCCCGGGCTTTGAAGGCGACGGCATTGCCCTGACCCAGAACTCCCTGGCAGCCGTGGTCGGTGACTGGGGCCGGATGTTCATCTCGGTGGCCCTGGCGTTGTTCGTGTTCACCTCGATCATGTACAACTACTACCTCGGCGAGAGCAACCTGCGCTTCATCGTGGGCGACAACCGCAAAGTGTTGATGGGCTACCGCGCGCTGGTGCTGGTGCTGATTTTCTGGGGTTCGATCGAGAACCTGAGCACCGTGTTCGCCTTCGCCGACATCACCATGACCATGCTCGCGTTCGTCAACCTGTTCGCCCTGGCGTTCCTGTTCAAGATCGCCATGCGCATCCTGAATGACTACGACAACCAGCGCGCAGCGGGCATCAAGACCCCGGTGTTCGACTCCAGCCAGTTCCCTGACCTGGACCTGGATCGCAAGGCCTGGCCGGCGAATCCGGTGAAGTCGCAGCCAGCGGCTCAAGCATCGGCTGAACTGAACGCTCAAGCGCAACGCTGAGCGTCGTAAGCCTAGATAGATGACACGCCGCCCGGCCTTGGGCATGCTCTGGGCCCGGCGGCGTTTTTCGTTCAGGAGATTCTTCGATGTCCCCAGCTAACAACATCATGGTGCTCTACACCGGCGGCACCATCGGCATGCAGGCCAGCGCCAACGGCCTGGCGCCCGCATCCGGTTTCGAAGCCCGCATGCGCGAACAACTCGCCAACGAGCCCGTGCCCGCCTGGCGCTTCCGGGAAATGGCGCCGCTGATCGACAGCGCCAACATGACTCCCGCCTACTGGCAGCGCCTGCGTGTCGCGGTGATTGAAGCCGTGGACGCAGGCTGCGACGCGGTGCTGGTCCTGCACGGCACCGATACCCTGGCCTACAGCGCGGCGGCCATGAGCTTCCAACTGCTGGGTTTGCCGGTGCCCGTGGTATTTACCGGCTCGATGCTGCCCGCCGGCGTGCCTGACAGCGACGCCTGGGAAAACGTCAGCGGTTCGCTGGCAGCGCTGGGCGCAGGCCTGGCCCCGGGTGTGCACCTGTATTTCCACGGCGCGCTGATGGCCCCGACCCGCTGCGCGAAAATCCGCAGTTTTGGTCGCCATCCGTTTGCTGCGTTGCAGCGTAACGGTGGCGTGGCCAAGGCCGAGACGCTCCCCGCCGCCCTGGACTACCGCCAGCCCAAGGCCCTGGTCAATGTCGGCGTATTGCCGCTGGTGCCGGGCATTGCCGCCGTGCAGGTGGATGCACTGATCGACAGCGGGATCCAGGCACTGGTGCTCGAATGCTTCGGCAGCGGCACCGGGCCCAGCGATAACCCGGCGTTCCTGGCCAGCCTCCAGCGCGCGCAGGATCGGGACGTGGTAGTGGTGGCAATCACTCAATGCCATGAAGGCGGCGTAGAACTGGACGTGTATGAAGCCGGTAGCCGCTTGCGCGGTGTCGGTGTGTTGTCCGGGGGCGGCATGACCCGCGAAGCGGCATTCGGCAAGCTGCAAGCGCTGCTCGGTGCCGGCCTCGCCACCGCACACGTCCGCCGCCTGGTGGAACTCGACCTGTGTGGCGAACTGAGCTGACCGGCATATAACTTGCTCCACTTCCAGCCATCACCTGGCTGGAAGACCGCATGCTGCACTCCCACCTCACCACCCTCAATGCTGTCTCCCTGGTGCTCAGCACCTTCAAGGCCGAAGGCCTGCCCGCCGAGGCGCTGCTGGCCGGCAGCGGTATCTGCGCGGCGGACTTGAGCCGCGCCGACACGCGTATTGCCACCCACCAGGAGATGCAGGTGTGCGCCAATGCCGTGGCGTTGCAGCGCGATATCGGCCTGATCGTGGGGCGGCGCATGCACGTTTCGTCCTACGGCATGCTCGGTTATGCCCTGCTCACCAGTGCCACTTTCGGTGACGCTTTGCGCCTGGCCCTGCGGTATCCGGCGCTATTGGGAACACTGTTCGAACTGAACCTGGAGGAGGACGGCGAGCGTATCTGGTTCACCGCCGGCGATTATCGCGAGAACCCGGCGCTGACCGCCTTCAACGTCGAGCTGTGCCTGGGATCGCTGAAGGTCATCTGCGACGACCTGCTCGGCCATCCGCTGCCCTTGCTGGGCGCGCGCTTTGAGCATGATGCGCCGGATTATCAGGCGCGCTACACCGAGTCTTTCGACTGCCCGTTGCAGTTCCAGGCCACCGCCAATGCGTTCGCCTTCGACCAACGCTGGCTCTCCCAGCCTTTGCCCCTCGCCGATACCGTGACCCACCAGGCCATGGCCGAGCGCTGCCGCAAACAGAACACCGAATTCACCGGGCGCGAAGCCTGGCTGGGACGGATCCGCCAGCTGCTCGCGGCACAACTGCACGCCGCACCTGGCCTCGAAGGCCTGGCCGAGCAGATGAAGTGCTCGGCGCGTACCCTGCGCCGACACCTGCATGACCTGGGCTGCAGCTACCAGGAACTGCTCGACGAGCTGCGCTTTGAACGCGCCAAACAGTTGCTGGCTGAAGATCAGTGGCCGATCTATAGGATCGCCGAGGCCCTGGGGTTCAGCGAGACCGCCAGTTTTCGCCATGCGTTCGTGCGCTGGAGCGGCGTGACGCCGAGCCAATTTCGACCATGACGCCCCATTGAGGGGCGAATTTCGGACAGACAATCTGGCCACATTTATCCCCTTTTGGCCGCTCCTGCCGTTCTCATAATCGCCGTCGCCCGCAAGACTGCATGCACCGATACCGCCTGCGGAGAACAACAATATGCTGACGATCTACTCGGACGATCACCACCTGCACCATGGCCGTTGCGAACTGATGGACGGGCAACTGATGCCCTGCTTCGAAATGCCCTCGCGCGCCGACCACGTGCTGCAGCGGGTCAAGGACCGCGAACTGGGCCCCGTGCAAGCGCCGCAGGACTTTGGCCTGGCACCGCTGCAACGCGTTCACAGCCACGACTACCTCGACTTTTTCAAAGGCGCCTGGGCACGCTGGACCGAATTCAACCAGGACGGCGACCTGCTGCCCTACACCTGGCCCGCGCGCACTTTGCGCCGCGTGTTGCCCACCAGCCTGCACGGCCAGCTCGGTTATTACAGCTTCGACGGCGGCGCGCCGATTACCGCCGGCACCTGGCAAGCGGCCTACAGCGCGGCGCAGGTCGCGCTCACCGCGCAACAGGCGATCCAACACGGCGCCCGCAGCGCCTTCGCCCTGTGCCGGCCACCGGGACATCACGCCGCCAGCGACTTGATGGGCGGCTATTGCTACCTCAACAACGCCGCCATCGCCGCCCAGGCCTTTCTCGATCAGGGCCATAAGAAAGTCGCGATCCTGGACGTGGATTACCACCACGGCAACGGCACCCAGTCGATTTTCTATGCACGCAGCGATGTGCTGTTCACCTCGATCCACGGGCATCCGGAAGCGGAGTTTCCGTTCTTCCTCGGCTACGCCGATGAGCTGGGCGAGGGCGCCGGGGAAGGCTTCAACTTCAATTACCCGCTGCCAGCCGGTTCCGGCTGGGACACCTGGAGCGCGGCCCTGGAGCAGGCCTGCGGGGAAATCGAGCGCTACGGCGCCGACATCATTGTGGTCTCCCTGGGTGTGGACACGTTCAAGGACGATCCCATCTCGCAGTTCAAGCTCGACAGCCCGGACTACCTGGCCATGGGCAAACGCATCGCGCAGCTCGGCACGCCCACGCTGTTCGTGATGGAAGGCGGCTACGCCGTGGAAGAAATCGGCATCAATGCCGTCAACGTTCTCGAAGGTTTTGAGGGGTCAGCCGAATGAACATGCTCAAGTCGCTTGTACTCTGCGCGGCGGTGCTCAGCACTGCCGCCCACGCCGAAGAAAAAACCCTGCGCGTCTACAACTGGTTCGACTACATCACGCCCAAGGCCCTGGATGACTTCAAGGCGCAGAACCCGGCGATCAAACTGGTCTACGACATCTTCGACACCAACGAAGCCCTGGAGGCCAAGTTGCTCACCGGCAACTCCGGCTATGACGTGGTGGTGCCTTCCAATGTGTTCCTGGCCAAGCAGATCGAGGCCGGCGTGTTCCAGCCCCTGGACCGCAGCCAGTTGCCGAACTGGAACCACCTTGATCCCAAGCTGATGAAGCTGATCGAGGCCAACGATCCCGGCAATAAATTCGCCGTGCCCTACATGTACGGCACCATCCTGATCGGCTTCAACCCGGCCAAGGTCAAGGCGGCGCTGGGCGACAACGCGCCGGTGGACAGCTGGGACCTGATCTTCAAGGAAGAAAACATCAGCAAACTCAAGCAGTGCGGCGTCGCCCTGCTGGACTCGCCGTCGGAGATCCTGCCCCTGGCCCTGCAGCACCTGGGCCTGGACCCCAACAGCAGCAACCCCAAGGATTATGAAAAAGCCGAAGCGCTGCTGATGAAGATCCGCCCGTACATCACCTACTTCCACTCTTCCAAGTACATGGCCGACATTGCCAACGGAGACATCTGCGTCGCCGTCGGCTATTCCGGCAGCTTTTCCCAGGCCGCCAACCGCGCCAAGGAAGCCAAGAACGGCGTGACAGTGGACATGCGCCTGCCCAAGGAAGGCGCGCCGATCTGGTTCGACATGCTTGCCATCCCCAAAGGCGCGAAGAATCCGCAGGACGCCTACACCTTTATCAACTACCTGCTGCAACCCGGTGTGATCGCGCCGATCAGTGACTTCGTCGGCTACCCCAATCCCAACAAGGACGCGACTGAACAGGTTGACCCGGCGATCCGCAACAACCCCAACCTGTACCCCACCGAAGCGGCAATGGCCACGCTCTACACCTTGAAACCTCTGGGCCGAGACGCCGAACGCGCCAGGACCCGCGCCTGGACCAAGATCAAGTCCGGGACCTGATCGGCCACGGCCGGGGCGTGCAGGCCCCGGCCGTTACTACTTATCTACCGTCTCGCCCGCCTTGCCAGACTCTACCTTGCAGCTCTTCACGCCTGATACCGGCCAAGGAGCTGCAAATGCCCACCGACTCGATCCCCACCAGTAACCGCCCGCCCAGCACCTACGATCTGCTGACGCAACTGAGTACCGGCCCGTCCATCCGCGAAGTCGCCGCCAACCTGTTGCGCGCCGCCCTCAAGGAGCAATACCCGACACTGAATATCGACCCGGACCTGGCCACCGTCGTCACGCCACACTGGCGCATCGCCGACGACCTCATTCAGTCAACGCCCCCCGCCATGGAGTCGCTGACCTCGGTGCTGGCCAACCAGGCCCTGTCGCCGGAGCCGGTGATTTATATCGACGGCGAGCATTTCCTCACGGCGCAGCCACAGGCACCGCGCGCCGAACACCTGCCGGTGAAGATCGATGCCATCGCGCGGTTGATCAATGAGCTGGCAGCCCTGATTTTCACCGCCTACCAGGAGCAGCAACTCGACTACTGGAATACCTCCAACGGTATGTCTGGCCCGCGCTGGCAGCTGCTCTCACATTCCTTGCGCAACGTGTGGAACGTCACCACGCAGGAGGGCTGGGATGAGCACGACTGCGCCATGGCCAGGTTGCTGTTCCATTTTCCGGAGCAGGCCAAGCGCAAGGCCTTCGATACGTACCAGACCCACGCCTACCTGATCGACATGGATGGCCATCACCACAACCAATCCACGCATATCGGCCTGTCGGACATGGCGGTGTTGATCGGCAAACACGAGCAGAGCGAGCGGATTCTGGCCTACTCGCTGCTCAACGGTTATGAGAAGTTCGAGTCGCTGGAAAAGCTCGGTGAGTCGCTGCCCGCCAGCCTGGTCCAATATCAACTGGATGTCGGCGTGCAATGGCGGCTGTACGAACCCAGCGCAGATTTCTTCGACAGCCTGGCGTGCAACCTGATCGCCCTGCAACTGCAGGCGATCGGTTCGATTGGCCCGGCCGGCTTCGAGGTCGCTCCCGTGGCGGTCACGACCGGCCAGGCTGTCGCGCGGATCCTGCCGGTGATCGAGGACCTGAGCGAGCACTCGCTGTCGAGCATCCGCCAGATTCATGAACAGCTCCCCGACTGGCTCGCCAACGCCTCGGACCTCGACGTGTCGATCTACAGCCGGTACGTGATCGAACTGGCCGAGGTGCATACCCACAACCTCGGTCGAACGTTCCAGGACGGCATTCCTCCGATCCGCGATTACGCACGCGAGCAACTGCAAAAACAGATCAATCGGCAGAGGAATGGCGCGAGCCTGAGCCTGGACAAGGTCGAGATCAGCATCGAGAGCCCTGTGGTCTGGGGCACGTTTGTGCTGCCCGGCGCCAGCGACATCACCCGGCGCAGCCTGATCGACCTGGCCCTGGAAAACCTCACCGGCCTGCCCACCGGCACGCCCACCGTGCACTACAACGGCGGCACAGGTCCCGCATGGCTGACGTACGACTACCTCAAGGGCGTGATCGAAACCCTCGACATCGGCGAACACTACCCCACGCTGATCAAGACAACCCTGCTCGATGACCCGGAGCAATCCCGTAGCCGGCAAACCCTCTACACCTCGCACCTGCGGACGCAACTGCCGCTGCTGGCCCTGCAGTGGAAAATCCAGGGCGAGCATGGCATCGATGATCGCGGTTACCGTTATGTCGCCGCCGCCGTGCAGGCGCAAGCGCACGACCGACAGGTCGAGGGGGAAGAGATTGTCATCCGTCGCCTGGCATTTATCCCCACCCTGCGACCCGGCCGGGAACCGGATGCGGTGGCGAATATGTTCGTGATCGGCCCCCGCGATCACACCCAAGGTCCCTGCCTGCTGTATCGCCCCCTGTTGGACCCGGTGCTGGTGCAGTTCCCATCACGCGAAAACCTGTTGTATGCCATCAAGCATCACCGCAGCTTGCGCGATTCGGTGCTGGCCTGGTTACCCAACGACAGCCGCTTCAATTACGAGCAATACGTCTTCCCTGCCGCCCTGCCCTCGCCATGGACCGTCGTGCGCGGGTTGGTGGAACCGCAGGTAGTGGTGCAAATGAGCGGCCCCATTGCCTTGAGTGATGAGGTGCTGGGCAACGATCACCTGGCGACCCTGTTCAAGGACAACGCCCATGCGATGGTTGAACTGGCCAACCGGCAATCGGTATCCAACGTGAAGAAACGCTGGGCCACCTACCGGCAGGCCGGCTGGCTGATTTTCAGCGCGGCGTTGCCATTTCTGGGGCGCACGGTCGGGATTGCCGCCTGGATCTGGCAAATCATGGACGACCTGCAGGAAGCCACCCAAGCCGAGCCCGGGCCTGACGGCAAGACCTCCTGGACGGCGCAGGTCGACCTGTTGCTCAACCTGGGCATGTCCCTGGTGCTGCATGTTGCCCTGCGCCATCCGCCGCAGCCCCGGCCACTCAAGGCACAGCCGCCAAGGCTTGAACCGCCAGCGAGCGCCCATCGCCCCACGCCGCTGCCGCGCAAGATCGTGGTGACGCAGCAACCCAAATTACCCGATGCCGAACTGCCGGCACGCCATCTGGGGCCGCTGCACAACAGTGGCGCACTCAATCGCTTACCCGCGAGCCTCGCGGCAACACTGGATCGCTTCAAAGTCGATAAACCCGCAGGGCTTAGGGAGCCAAGCCAAGAACCCGGTCCCCACCTGAATCTCTCTGCCCTGGGTGAAAAATGGTACGCACCGGTCAAGGAGCGCTGGTTCGAGGTCATGCTGGATGAGAACGACAACGTCATGATTGTCGATCCGCAGCGCCCCTCCCACGTCGGCCCGTTGCTGGTCAGTAACCTGGCCGGCCAATGGTTTGTCGACACGCGACTACGCCTGCGTGGCGCCGGGTTCAGGAATCGGCGCAAGGCCGCCCAGGCCAAAAAACCATCGCGGATCGCCGAGCTCAGGGGCCAGCTCACCACCTTCAATGCAGGCCAGAAGCGCGGGCAAGCCGAGGTTGCCATGGCACACGCGGCAATAGACCCGCAACCCGGCCCCTCCACCAACCAACAACGCCGGGCATTCATCGAAAAACTGGACACGCGCCTGGCCGAGTATGACGTGCCCATCCGCCAGCTTCGGGCACTGAACGTCATCGATACGGTGCCCAACTACCAGGGCGACATGATCGACTACTTGAACCAGCAACTGCTGCTCACGCGCTTCGCCGTCTCTGAAACCCTGCCAACGTTCCGGACAGAACTGTTGTCGACGCTCGATGAGATGGAAGCCCTCGCGCCGATGCAAACCGAGAGACAGACCGCACTCGCCGAGAAAATGTCGCAGCTGAACCTGGACATGATCAGCCGCCTCGAATACGCGCAAACCCGTTACCTGCACCTGCAGGAACTGGGCATCGACGGCATGAAAGTCATCCAGAACACCCTCCATGCCTTGCCTGACTTCAAGCTTCACGACCTCAAGGCCCTGCAAATCACTTTGAATCGCTACCTGTGCATCAGGGAAGGCAGCGGTGAAGCCTTCGTCGATGCCCACACCCAGCTCAATGAAATCGTGAACATCGCCGACCTCAACATACAAACATGGATCGAGGCCATGCCCGACGCCGCTGTCAGCGACCCGGGCGAGCGGATTGAGGTGCTCAACAGCCTGGTCGAACAATTCTCCCTGGTGGACCAACGCCTGCTGGACCTGCACGCCGAACACCCGGACTACGTGCAGAGGGAACCGCTGGAGAGCCTTCGCCAGCGCATCGACGATTTCAACAGGCAAGCCGTGCATGAACTGGCCCGACTGTTGAAAGAACGCAAGCCGCGGGAGACCAAGGCCGGCCCGTCAAAAACGCAGCAGGCGCCGAAGAAGAAGGTCATCAAGACCCGCTTCAACGCGGTGGTAGTAGGCGAGCCACGCCCCTCTGACGAGGGGCTCCTGGACGTAAAGGCGCCGGTCACGGGCAAGGTCATTGCGACTTTCCACGAAAAAAGCCCCGGGGTGTGGGTCGAGCGCACGACGCCGACCCCAAGGCCACAACGGCCGGTGGCGGTGGACCTCAATATCAGCATGAGCAACGCGCAAAACCTGCTGGATGAAGAGCCCTCCGCGACCCAGCGCCTCCTGGTGCAGTCAAGGAAAGCCGGGCGAATCCCGGTGGAAATCGAAGAGATGCTGCACCAGCACGCCGCCCGCATGGAGCTGGCAGCGAGCAACATCGAAGAGGCGCTGACCCAACGCAACCTCACGGAGAGCGATCGCCCGTCTGCCGCCACCCTCAACCGCCAACTCAACGAGGCCACGCAACGGCTCTATGCGTTGGGCACCAGTACCCGCATCAGCATGACCAAACAGCAACTGCCGACTGCCGCGCGGGTGCAGTGGCTGCACAGCCAGGGGGCGGTGAACATTGCCAAGGTGATCACCCGCCGGCGCCTCAAGGGCCCCGGCAAGGACTACCTGGATGAGTACGCGATCAGCGATCACAACACCCAGGAAGTGCTGTGGTATGCGCACTTTCATTACGATTCGCCGCACGCCGAGCTCGACCATTTCAC
Organism: Pseudomonas sp. PS01298; assembly: GCF_029959745.1. Lineage (NCBI taxonomy): Bacteria > Pseudomonadati > Pseudomonadota > Gammaproteobacteria > Pseudomonadales > Pseudomonadaceae > Pseudomonas > Pseudomonas sp. PS01298. The sequence goes on from NZ_JASCPP010000001.1 coordinate 52,184, forward strand.
CGCCGGCCACCTCAAGACCCGTGAACAGCAGCGACTCGGCGGCGCGATCCATCGCACCGGCCTGAGCGACGGCGATCAGATTGCGATTTATCGCAGCGAAATCAGCCCGCAGCTGGCTCGTTCACTGTTCTTCCAGAGCTGAGGTCAACTGGCCTGCCAGGCCCTGCGCAGCTTAGCCAGGGCCTCGGCGATGGCCGCTTCGGGCACGGCGGCAAAGCCCAGCACCAGGCCGGCGCGCTGGTCCGCCGGCGTGGTGGAGTGCGCCAGCCAATAACTGCTCAGCCCATTTACCTCGACCCGCACGCCCTGGGCCTGCTCAACCAATTGCTGCTCGCGGGCCAGGCTGTCCACGCGTACCGTCATGTGCAGCCCCGCCGCCACACTGGGCAATTCGCCGACGCCCGGCAAGCCGCCCGGCCAACCGGCCAGCACCGCATTGCGGCGACTCAACGCCGCCCGCCGCATGCGGCGAATATGGCGCTGGAAGTGCCCGGCCGCCATGAACTCGGCCATCACCGCCTGGGTGCTGACTTCCGAGTGGCGCATGTCCACCGCACGGCGCCGCGAGAACGCATCCACCAGCCCCGGCGGCAATACCAGATGCCCCAGGCGCAGGGCCGGGAACGCGACTTTGCCGAAGGTGCCGACGTAGAGCACGCGACCACTGCGGTCCAGCGCGGCCAGGGGCGCCAGCGGTGCGCCGCTGTAGCGGTACTCGCCGTCATAGTCGTCCTCGATGATCCAGCCGCCGGTGCGCTCGGCCCACGCCAGCAGTTCCAGGCGCCGCGCCAGGCTCATGACCACGCCCAACGGGTATTGGTGGGACGGCGTGACATAGGCCAGGCGGCAATCTTTCAGGCTGTTGAGGGTGTGGCAGTCGATGCCTTCGTGGTCCACCGGCACGCCCTGCAGGTTCGCACCGGCCAGGGCGAATGCATGGCCGGCAGCGCGGTAACCCGGGTTTTCCACCGCAACGCCGTCGCCCGGCTCCACCAGCAACTGTGCACAAAGGCTGATTGCCTGCTGTGCGCCACAGGTGATCACTATTTGCTCAGCCGCGCACTGCATGCCCCGCGAGCTGCGCAGGTAAGCGGCAATCAGGCCACGCAGGCGAGCATCGCCCGCCGGGTCGCCGTAGCACAACTGCTCCAGGTCCGGCTTGCGCCAGAATGCCCCGTTCAGCTTGGCCCATACCTCAAACGGAAACAGATCAAAGGCCGGTACACCCACGCGAAACGCCCTGGGCGGGCCCGCAGGCGGCTGTGAAAGATGGTTGTTTTTCACCCGGGCCAGGCCCGGTCTGTGGATAACTTCGTTATCGAGATCTTCGGGCAAATCTGTCCATTTTGTGGATAAGGCTGGGGATAAGCCTGTGGGTAACCCTGTGGACACTTTTGTGGATAGTTTTTTCGGCTGGGGCAGTTGGGCCACATAGGTGCCATCACCGACTCGGCCTTCGATAAACCCTTCGGCGTACAGTTGATCGTAGGCACGCACCACGCTGTTGCGCGAAATCGCCAGGGCCGCCGCCAAGTCACGACTGGCGGGTAAGCGCGTGCCGCTGGCCAGGCGTCCGTCCAGCACCCGCTGGCGCAGGGCCTCATACAGCTGGCGCGTCAGGCCTTGGCGACGGTCCAGCTCGATGCCGGCAGGGTTGAATGACAGAGGCGGCGAAAGCGGCGGCATATTGGACCTATGAAATTGGCCTGAGATGGCTCTTACAACAGACCATTAGCCTGCCTACGATGCAGGCATTCGCCAAGGAAAATATTCATGTACACACCTCGCGCCTTTGCCCTCGAAGACTTGCCCGAATTGCAGCAACTGATTCAGCACACGCGCCTGGCGCAGTTGGTGACCGTTGGCGAGCAAGGCCTGCAAGCCAGCCACCTGCCGCTGCTGCTTAACCCCGATGAAGGCCCCAATGGCACCCTCTACGGGCACCTGGCCAAGGCCAATCCGCAATGGCGCGACCTGCAAAACGGCAGCGAGGCCCTGGTGATCTTTGCCGGCGCCGAAGCCTACATCAGCCCGGCGTTCTACCCGGCCAAGGCCGAGCACGGCAAGGTGGTCCCGACCTGGAACTACCTGGCGGTGCATGCCTACGGCAAGGCCGAAGTGTTTACCGACGCCGAGCGCCTGCTTGCGCTGGTCAGCGCCCTGACTGATCGCCATGAAGGCAACCGTGCCCAGCCGTGGAAGGTCAGCGACGCCCCGGTCGATTACATCGACGGCATGCTCAAGGCCATCGTCGGCTTCGCCCTGCCGATCGAGCGCCTGATCGGCAAGCGCAAGCTCAGCCAGAACCGCAGCCAGGCCGATATCGACGGTGTTCGTAAAGGGCTGGCCGCCAGCGCCGATGTGCGCGACCAGACCCTCGCCCGCTTTATTCCCCAAGGAGTTCCAGAATGAGCCAGATCGACATCCGCCCGGTCACTGCTGCCGACCACGCCGCCTGGCTGCCGCTGTGGCAGGCGTACCTGAAGTTCTACAACACCGAGCTGCCGGACGCCGTGACCCAGAGCACCTGGCAACGCCTGCTCGATGCACAGGAGCCGACCCATTCCGCGCTGGCCTGGCAGGATGGCAAGGCCGTGGGCATGGTCAACTTCATCTACCACCGTTCCAACTGGAGCATCGAGAACTCGTGCTACCTGCAGGACCTGTTGGTGGACCCGGCCCAGCGCGGCACCGGCGTTGGCCGCAAACTGATCGAGTTCGTCTATGCCACCGCCAAGGCTGATGGTTGTGCCAAGGTGCACTGGTTGACCCACGAGACCAACGCCACGGCGATCCAACTGTACGAGCGCATCGCCGAACGTCCGGGTTTCATTCAATTTCGCAAAGGTCTTTAAGGAGCGCAGCATGCCTATCTCACCCGCCGACTGGAAGGGCGTCCCGGCGCCTACGGTCCAACTGCTCGAAGGGCGCTTTATCCGCCTGGAAAAACTCGACCCGGCACGCCATGGCGACGACCTGTTCCAAGCCCTGCAAGGCCCCGGCGCCGACCCGAAACTGTGGGATTACCTGCCTTATGGCCCGCTCCCCGAGCGCGGTGCCTTCAATGACTGGCTCAACAACCATGCGCAACACAGCGATCCGTATTTCTTCAGCGTGATCGACCGGGCGAGCGGCCAGGTGCAAGGCATCCTCAGCCTGATGTCCATCGTCCCGGCCCAGGGCCGCATCGAAATCGGCCACGTGACCTTCGGCGCACCGATGCAACGCTCGCCGAAAAGCACCGAAGCGGTGTACCTGCTCGCCAAGCATGCGTTCGAACAGGGCTATCGCCGCCTGGAATGGAAGTGCAACAACGGCAACGCCCGCTCCAAATACGCGGCCGAGCGGCTGGGGTTCAGTTTTGAAGGGGTGTTCCGCCAGCACATGGTGGTAAAGGGGCAAAACCGCGATACCGCGTGGTACTCGATCCTGGATTCGGAATGGCCCGCGATTGGCGCGGGTTTCGAGGCCTGGTTGTCAGCGGCCAACCAGTCGGGCCCTGGGCAGTTGAAGAGCCTTGCGGAGTGTCGCCAGCAGGCGCTCTGAGACGTGGTTCAACCGCTGGGCCGGCGGCGCAATGCGCGTCGGCCCAATGCATTGGCGATAGCCGCAATTATCGCTGCAGACTAGCGACATCTCCCGCAAGCAAGGGTCGCCCGGCCTGACATTTATCCCCCCGCAGCCTCGCTAAATTCCCCGCCTCATACATCAAGAGGTGGGATTACATGCCGCGCATACACAAACAACTCGCGCTCGCCATCACCCTGGCGCTGGGTGCCCTCGGCGCTCAATACGCACAGGCCAGGGGCGATATGGAGCCAGACAGTGAATGGTTCGAACAGCCCGGCAACAAGGGTCATTCCGCGCCGGCGCTGCCGGCGCCTGAAGACTTCTACTTTGCCGACCGGGCGACCAGCCGAAACGCCCTGAGCGTCGCTCGGGTGCTGGACGCCGCCGTGGATGGATTGCTCGCGTCGGATGAGTTCAACGAGTGGGAAAAAAGCCGGCTCGAACGTTACGGCCTGTACCTGAGCACCCTGGAGCCGAGCCGAATAGGTGCAGTGCTCGAGCAACTGGCGGGAAGCCAGAACGCCAACCTCGGCACTGCCACCCAGAACAGCCAGAAAGCCTTGAACGCCAACCTGTTGGCAGCCATACGCCAGCTGGATAAAGACACCGGCGACACCGGTCGCGTATGGCTGCAAGGCCTGGGCAAGGGCGGCAGCCTTGATGCGCAACACGGCAGTGCCGGCTTGAAACAGAGCAGCCAAGGCCTGTTACTGGGGGCCGACGGCGCAATCGACGATGCATGGCGGGTGGGTGTGGTGGGCGGCAAATCCGGCAGCGACCTGAGCGCCAGGCGCTTCAAGGGTGAAGTGGACAGCTGGCACCTCGGCGCCTACGCCGTCCGCCTGGACGGGCCACTCGCGCTGCGCCTCGGCGCGCTGTACAGCAGCCATACCGGGCAAAACAAACGCACGGTCGACTTCGACTTCATCAATCACCGCGATCACCTCTCGGGCAAGTACAAGGCGCGGAGCCAAAACGCGTTTGCCGAGCTGGGCTATCAGCTGCAGACCGCTGACTGGCGCGCCGAGCCCTTTGCCGGCGTGGGTTTCCAGCGCTATCACCGCGAACGCTTCCAGGAAAAAGGCGGCTACAGCGCCTTGAATGTGGGTACGCAGACCCAGCAGAACCTCAGCAGCACCTTCGGCCTGCGCGTGACCCATGACGTGACGCTGGGCAACCAGATGATCCTCAAGCCGCACCTGAGCACAAGCTGGAAGCATCTTTATGGCGACACCAGCAGCCGCGTACGTCAGTCCTTCGCCTGGGAAAAACGTGAGGACTTCAACAGCGCGTTCACCGTCGGCGGCACGTCCCTGGACCGTGACAGCCTGGCGCTGCGCACCGGCGTGGAGCTGGCGCTGTCGGACGAGCACAGCGTAGGCCTGGCCTACAGCGCCGAGTTTGGCAGCCACAGTCGCAACCAGGGGTTGATGGGCCAATGGGCGATGGCGTTCTAAGTCACCGGGAAGCCCGATCGACAGGCAAAAAAAAGGGGAGCACCTGCTCCCCCGAGGATTAAACGGTTATGTCGAAGGCTGTATCAGCCTTCGATCTCAATCAGGATCTCGCCCGGGTTGACCCGGTCGCCCTTGGCCACATGCACAGCGGTGACCTTGCCGGCGATCGACGCCTGCACTTCGGTTTCCATCTTCATGGCCTCGGTGATCAGCACGGCCTGGCCAGCCTTGACCACATCACCTTCCTTGACCAGCACGTCGACGATGTTGCCCGGCATTGCCGTGCTGACGTGGCCCGGCTCAGTGGCGTGCTTGCGCTTGCTGCCGCCGCTGCTGACAAATTCGTTGAGCGGTTCGAACACCACTTCTTCCGGCATGCCGTCGATGGACAGGTAGAAATGGCGCTTGCCTTCGGCCTTCACGCCGACGCCGGTGATGTCCACGCGGTAGCTTTCGCCGTGCACGTCGATGACGAACTCGGTCGGCACGCCTTCGCCGCCAGCACGCGCCACACCGCCGGCTTCAGGGATCGGGAGCAGCACTTCAGGGGCCAGGGTGCCGGCGTCACGTTCCTCGAGGAACTTGCGCCCGATGTCCGGGAACATCGCGTAGGTCAGCACGTCTTCTTCAGACTTGGCCAACGCACCGATCTCGCCGCGCAGCTTGGTCATTTCCGGCTTGAGCAAATCGGCCGGACGCACGTCGATCACCTCTTCGCTGCCGATGGCCTGACGGCGCAGTTTCTCGTTCACGGTACCCGGCGCCTTGCCGTAGCCGCCTTGCAGGTAGAGCTTCACTTCGTTGGTGATGGTCTTGTAGCGCTCCCCGGCCAGCACGTTGAAGAACGCCTGGGTGCCGACGATCTGCGAGGTCGGCGTGACCAGCGGCGGGAAGCCAAGGTCTTCACGCACCCGCGGGATTTCGGCCAGCACTTCGCCCATGCGGTTGAGTGCGCCCTGCTCTTTCAGCTGGTTGGCGAGGTTGGAAATCATCCCACCCGGCACCTGGTTGACTTGCACGCGGGTGTCGACTGCGGTGAATTCGCTTTCGAACTGGTGGTACTTCTTGCGCACGGCGTAGAAGTACAGGCCGATTTCCTGCAGCAGCTCCAGGCTCAGGCCGGTGTCGAATTCGCTGCCTTTGAGCGCGGCAACCATCGACTCGGTCCCCGGGTGGCTGGTGCCCCAGGCGAAGCTGGAAATCGCGGTGTCGATATGGTCGGCACCGTTCTCGATGGCTTTGAGTTGGCACATCGCGGCCAGGCCGGCGGTGTCATGCGAGTGGATGAACACGGGCAGGCTCTGCTCGGCCTTCAGCGCCTTGACCAGTTCGCCGGTGGCGTACGGGGTCAGCAAGCCGGCCATGTCCTTGATTGCCACCGAGTCGCAGCCCATGGATTCCATTTGCTTGGCCTGGGCCACAAACGCTTCGATGGTGTGCACCGGGCTGGTGGTGTAGGCGATGGTGCCCTGGGCATGTTTGCCGGCAGCTTTCACCGCTTCGATGGCCACGCGCAGGTTACGCACATCGTTCATGGCGTCGAAGATGCGGAACACGTCGATGCCGTTCACGGCGGCCTTGGCGACGAAGGCTTTGACCACGTCGTCGCTGTAGTGGCGGTAGCCCAGCAGGTTCTGGCCGCGCAGGAGCATTTGCAGGCGCGTGTTAGGCAACGCGGCGCGCAGCTTGCGCAGGCGCTCCCATGGGTCTTCTTTCAAAAAGCGTACGCAGGCGTCGAAGGTCGCGCCGCCCCAGACTTCCAGCGACCAGTAGCCGACTTTGTCGAGCTTGTCGCAGATCGGCAGCATGTCGTCGGTGCGCATGCGGGTCGCCAGCAACGATTGGTGGGCGTCGCGCAGGATGGTGTCGGTTACGAAGATTTTCTTAGTCATATTCGGATCTCCTCATAGCGGCAAGTTTCAAGCTACAAGCTGCAAGTAAACGCTGATCCGCTTTAACTTGTAGCTTGCCGCTTGCAACTTGCAGCTGCTTATTTATAAGCCTGCGTGGGCGGCGATGGCGGCGGCGATGGCCAGGGCCAGCTCTTCGGGTTTGCGCTTGATCGAGTAGTTGGTCAGTTCAGGATGGCTTTCGACAAAACTGGTGTTGAACTGGCCGCTGCGGAATTCCGGGTTGCGCAGGATTTCCTGGTAGTAGGCGGCGGTGGTCTTCACGCCTTGCAGGCGCATGTCGTCCAGGGCACGCAGGCCGCGGTCCATGGCTTCTTCCCAGGTCAACGCCCAGACCACCAGTTTCAAGCACATGGAGTCGTAGAACGGTGGAATGGTGTAGCCGGTATAGATCGCCGTGTCAGTGCGCACGCCGGGACCGCCGGGCGCGTAGTAACGGGTGATCTTGCCGAAGCTGGGGAGGAAGTTGTTCTTCGGGTCTTCGGCGTTGATACGAAACTGCAACGCGAAGCCACGGTGCTGGATGTCTTCCTGCTTGACCGACAGCGGCAGGCCCGAGGCGATGCGGATCTGCTCGCGGACAATGTCGATCCCGGTGATTTCTTCAGTGATGGTGTGTTCCACCTGCACCCGGGTGTTCATCTCCATGAAGTACACCTCGCCCTCGGCGAGCAGGAACTCCACGGTACCGGCATTCTCGTAGCCCACCGCCTTGGCCGCGCGCACCGACAGGTCGCCGATGTAGGCGCGCTGTTCCGGGGTCAGTTGGGGGCTGGGGGCAATTTCGATCAGCTTCTGGTTGCGGCGCTGGATCGAGCAGTCACGCTCGAACAGGTGCACCACGTTGCCGAAACTGTCACCGAGGATCTGCGCCTCGATGTGCTTGGGATTGACGATGCATTTTTCCAGGAACACTTCCGCCGAACCGAAGGCCTTGGTGGCCTCGGAAATCACGCGGGGGAAGGCTTGTTCGAGTTCTTCACGGCTGTTGCAGCGGCGGATACCACGACCACCACCACCGGACGTCGCCTTGAGCATCACCGGGTAGCCGATGCGGTCGCCTTCGGTCAGGGCTTCATGGATGTCGGCAACGTTGCCTTCAGTCCCCGGCGTGACCGGCACGCCGGCCTTGATCATGCTGCGGCGCGCTTCAGTCTTGTCGCCCATGCGACGGATCACTTCAGCCGACGGGCCGATGAACTTGATCCCGCGTTCAGCGCAAATGTCTGCCAGTTCGGCGTTTTCCGAGAGGAAACCGTAGCCGGGGTGCAGCGCATCACAGCCGGTTTCCACGGCCAGGTTCACCAGCTTGCGCGGGTTCAGGTAGCCGGCCAGGGGCTCGGCCCCGATGCTGTGGGCTTCGTCGGCACGCTTGACGTGCAACGCGTGACGGTCGGCGTCGGAATAGACCGCGACCGAGCGAATGCCCATCTCGGCGCAGGCACGCACGATTCGTACGGCAATTTCACCACGGTTGGCGATCAGGATCTTTTTTATCACTTGGAAATTCCCTTGAGCCGATTGCTGCGTCTTCAACCCACTGGATCCGGGTCGGCGCGTGACCAAATGTTTCATGACAGTCGCGAGACACACACTAAGCCCCAACAGGGATTAACAAAAATCAATAATTATTGGGTTGTGTATAAGTAAAGACTTATAGTCGATGCATCAGGGGCAGGCCGGGATCACTAAATAATGCGTAAGTCATTGATGCGTATGACATTGCGTCAATTGCAGATCTTCAATGAAGTGTGCGATTTGCGTTCCTACAGCCGTGCAGCCGAGGAAATGTCGCTTACTCAACCGGCCGTTAGCCTACAGATTCGTCAGCTGGAAGAGCTGATCGGCCAGCCGCTGTTCGATTACGTCGGCAAGAAGCTCTACATGACCGAAGCCGCCGAAGCCCTGCAACGCGCCAGCCGGGACATTTTCGGGCGCCTGGAAAACCTCGATATGCAGCTGTCGGACATGCAAGGCTCGCTGCAGGGCCAGTTGAAACTGGCGGTGGAATCCAGCGCCAAATACTTCGTGCCGCACCTGTTTGCGGCCTTCAAGCGCCAGCACCCGGAGGTGCAGTTGCACCTGACGGTGGTCAACCGCGCCCAGGTGATTCGCCGGCTTTCGGACAACCGCGACGACCTGGTGATCATGTCCATGGTGCCCCAGGACATGGGCCTGGAATTCCTGCCGTTCCTCAACAACCCGATCGTGGCCGTGGCCCCACCTGAACATCCGTTGAGCCTGCAAGGCCCGCTGCGCCTGCAGGACCTGGAGCCCTACACACTGCTGCTGCGCGAACCGGGTTCCGGTACGCGGCTGGCGTGCGAGGAATACTTCAAGGAGAAACGCGTGCACTTCACCCAGACGGTGGAAGTGGCCTCGGCCGAGGCGCAGCGTGAATGCGTGAACGCCGGGTTGGGCGTGGCCTTGCTGACGCGCCACGCGGTCAACCTGGAGCTGGCCACCGGCGGGCTCAAGGAGCTGCCGGTGGAAGAACTGCCGCTGTACCGCAGCTGGTGCCTGGTGCAGGCCAAGGCCAAGCGCCTGTCACCGGTGGCCCATGCGTTCCTGGGCTTTATCCGCAGCGAACGGGTGCAGATCAGCGCGTTGGCTGAGCGTTTCGCTGGGCAGCCAAGGGTGCCTGCCAGTGGAGTTCCGGGTAGTCAGTGATGCTCTGCTGCAGTTGACGCTCGTCGCAGCGGTCTTCGATTGCACGACGGAACGCCATGCGGCGCTGGTCTTCCTGCTGACGACGGGTTTTGACGGAGCTGTTGCTGTCTTCGTAGTGCCGGGCCATTTTCAGTCTCCCAATGCGAGTACGGGGAGTTCAGGATGGCCCTGGGGGATGACGGTTTGGCGGCGCGGGGGTTACAGGACGATGAATCTTCAGGCGCTGTGCACATCCTGTGTGGCAGCTCAGTCAATGAATGTGCGAGCTGACAGACCGCCATCGCAGGCAAGCCAGCTCGCACATTGATCTTTGTACACCCGATTAATCGTCGAGGGCTTTGACTGATTTGGGCGAGAGACGCAGGCTGCGCAAGCTGCGCTTCACACTCTTGAGGTGGTTGACCAGGCTCGGGCCGCGCGCCATTGCCACGCCCATCGCCAGCACGTCGATCACCACCAGGTGGGCGATGCGCGAGGTCAGCGGGGTGTAGATCTCGGTGTCTTCGTGCACATCGATCGCCAGGTTGACCGTGGACAGCTCCGCCAACGGCGTCTGGCTCGGGCACAACGTAATCAGGGTCGCGCCGCTTTCACGCACCAGGTTGGCGGTGATCAGCAGGTCCTTGGAACGGCCCGACTGGGAAATGCAGATCGCCACGTCGGTGGGCTTCAAGGTCACCGCCGACATGGCCTGCATGTGCGGATCACTGTAGGCCGCAGCGGTGAGCAGCAGCCGGAAGAATTTGTGCTGGGCATCGGCGGCCACCGCACCAGACGCACCGAAGCCGTAGAACTCGACGCGCTGGGCCTGGGACATGGCGGTCACGGCCTTTTGCAGCTCCACCGGGTCGAGCTTCTCGCGCACTTCCATCAGGGTGTGCAGGGTGGTGTCGAAGATCTTCAGGCTGTAGTCGGCGACGGAATCGTCTTCATGAATCGCAAACTGGCCGAAGCTCGCACCGGCGGCCAGGCTTTGCGCCAGCTTGAGTTTCAAGTCCTGGAACCCGGAGCAACCGATGGCGCGGCAGAAGCGCACGATGGTCGGCTCGCTGATGCCCACGCTGTGGGCCAGGTCGGCCATGGAACTGTGCATCACTGCCGCAGGGTCAAGCAGCACGTGATCGGCAACCTTGAGTTCCGATTTGCGTAACAGGTGGCGCGACTGGGCGATATGTTGCAACAGGTTCAAAGGGCAGGACTCTTGTTATTGGCAGGTGCCAGGGATGTAGCAAGCTTGTAGTTATACTACAAGAATTGTCGTTTTGCCCGTCCGATGCATCACTAAATCGCCCTGTCCGCCTTTGAATCTAAGGGCGGCCAAGTTGTAGCCGCTGGGGTTGAAGCCGTGCGGCTAAGGAAAAACTGCATTTTTCCGTAACAAATCGGCCAGCCCTTCGGCCGCCATCGGCCGACTGATCAGGTAGCCCTGCACCTCGTCGCAACGCTCGCCGCGCAGGAAATCCAGCTGCTGCTGATCTTCCACGCCTTCGGCCACCACCTTGAGCGCCAGCCCATGCGCCATGGCGATGATCGCCCGGGTAATCGCTGCGTCCTCCCGACCCTGCCCGAGGCCCCGGATGAAGGTCTGGTCGATCTTCACGTAGTCCACGGGGATGCGCTTGAGGTAACTGAGGGATGAATAACCGGTGCCAAAGTCGTCGATGGCCAGCTTCACACCCAGGTCGCGCAGCTGCTGGAAGGTCGCGATGATGTGTTCGACGCTGTCGAGCAGTTGGCTCTCGGTCAGCTCCAGCTCAAGGTATTGCGGGTCCAGCCCGGTCTCTTCCAACACCTGGCGTACCAGGCTGACCAGCTTGCCCTGGCGCAACTGATGCACCGACAGGTTCACCGACACCCGGATCGGCGCCAGCCCCTGGCGCTGCCACTCGCACGCCTGCCAACAGGCCTGGCGCAGCACGAACTCGCCCAGCGGCACGATCAGGCCGGTCTCTTCGGCGAGGCCGATAAAGTCCCCCGGCGGCACCATGCCCCATTGCGGATGCTCCCAGCGAATCAGCGCTTCGGCGGCATTCAGCTTGCCGGTGGCCAGGCACAGTTTCGGCTGGTAGAACACCGTCAGTTGGCACTCCTCGATGGCCTTGCGCAGGTGGTTTTCCAGCTGCAGGCGCTCCAGGGTGCTGGCTTGCAGGCTGTCGGTGTAGAACTGGAAATTGTTGCCGCCCAAATGCTTGGCATGTTGCATGGCCATGTTCGACTGGCTGACCAGCGCGGAAATTTCCCGCGCGTTGTCCGGCAACAGGCTGACCCCCATCGAAGCACTGACCACCAGCTCATGCCCTTCCACCGTCACCGGTACCCGCAACTTGGCCAGCAGCCGCGTCGCCACCCGCGCCAGGCTCGAGAGGTTGCCATAGGCATCGAACAGCACGGCGAATTCATCACCGGACAGCCGCGCAATGGTGTCGGCTTCCGGCAAGGCGTTGATCAAGCGCCGCGCCATTTTCTGCAACAGCTGGTCGGCGACTTCATGGCCGAGGCTGTCATTGAGCAATTTGAAACGGTCGAGGTTGATGTGCAGCAGCGCCAGGCTCCGCCCGCCCAGGCGCACGCGCTGGTGGGCTTCGCGCAACCGTTCGCGGAACAGCGAACGATTGGCCAGGCCGGTCAATTCATCGTAATGCGTGAGGTAGCGCATGCGCTCCTCGGATTCGCGCCGCGCGGACAAATCGGCGAAGAACCCCACGATATGGCTGACTTTTCCGCGAATATCGCGCACCACGTTCAGTTGCAGCCACTGCGGGTACAGCTCGCCGTTCTTGCGCGTCTCCACCAGTTCGCCCTGCCAGGTGCCATGGCTGAGCAGCGCCTGGCGGATCACCGGGAAGTGGCGCCGCGCATCGCGGCTGCTGGGCAGTTCCACCACATTGCGGCCGAGCATGTCGTCGATGTCGAAGCCGGTGACGCGGCTGAAGGCCTGGTTGACCGCAATCAACGCGTAATCCGGGTCGAGGATCACGATGCCTTCGCTGGCGGCCTCGAATACCGTCGAAGCCAGGCGCTGCTGTTCTTCCAGGGCCTTGCCGGCGCTGATGTCGCGGCGCGTACCGAGCATGCGCGTGACGCGCCCGCTGGGCGTGCGCTCGACGGCGCGGCCACGGTCTTCGATCCACACCCAATGGCCATCGCCATGGCGCACGCGGTATTCGACCTGATAGTCCTCGCTGCGCCCCTTGAGGTGCTCCACCAGCGCGCGCTTGAGCAACGGCAGGTCCTCGGGGTGCAGGCGCGGCTTGAGGTGGCTGAGCATCGCCGTGACGTACTCAGGTTCCAGGCCGAACAACTCTTTGAGCTGGGTGTGGTGGACCTCGTCGGTCTGCAGGTTCCAGTCCCACAGGCCCAGTTCGCTGGCTTGCAGGGCCATGGCCAGGCGCGCCTCGCTTTTATTCAGGGCCAGGCTGGCGGCGTCGAGTTCCTGGCTGCGCTGCGCCACGCGGTCCTGCAGGCCGATCTGCGCTTCACGCAGTTCCTGTTCGACCTGGCGACGCTGCTCGACTTCGCGCACCAGTTCCTGATTCAACTGCTCGCTGCGCTGCTGCGCCTGTTGCAGATGCTCGATCAGCGCCTGGTTCTGGAAGCGTCGCAGCAGCCCGCGCTGGATCAAGCGATTGACCTGCCACGCCACCACACTCAAGGACGCCAGCAGGATCAGGCCGAGCACACCCCAGCCTTGTTGCTGCGGGGCGCCGTTCCAGAACAGGTACGCGATGGCCGGCACCAGGCACGGCAGGGAAAAGGACAGGAACGCCGGCAGACTCACGGCATAGGCCACGCTGGCCGACAGCGTCGCGGCGCCGATCAGGCCAAAGACCCAGGCCTGCTGCATAAAGCTGTCCACCGGTACCAGCGCGATGGCGGCGACGGCCAGGGTCAGCCCGCTGACCGCTGAACCCAGCATGAACATGCGGCGCCAGATCGGCTGGGCCTGGCGGCTGGGCATGGCCGAGTCAAACGCCGCCACCTGGATCACGCGCATCGCCACCAACGCCAGCAGCCAGACCAGCCAGATGCTGTCCAGCAGGTATTGCTTGGGGTTCCACAGCAGCCAGGCACAGACCAGGCCGTTGACCAGCATTAATAAGGTAGGCAGCAACGAGCCCTGGTAGAGCAGGCGCGTGCGCTCGACCGCCATCTCGGTGGCGTAATGTTTGTGGATGACCTGCGCGGGCGCCATCGTGGGGCCGAACAGGTCGGTGCTGAGGGTCATAGGCAGTGTTCTTATAATGGTGAGCCCGAAACGTCGACGGAGCATACACAAGCACGCGCTTGGGCCAAACTGCTCCACGTCATAAAAACCTCACGTTTATCCAGCGCAAACCTAGGCGCCAGACGGCTTGAGCGAGACACGGCGGGGGCTGCGGCCATTGACCGACCAGTCATCACCCGATGCAGAATGTTTGCCCGGCGCGGATCAGCCTGGATGTTTTCCGTCGCCCGCCCGGCATTGGGATTTGCCCGAGCCCCCCCGGCACCCTAGAATGCGCCGATGCGCGATGATCTCTCCCTTTTGCTGAACTCCCTCAACGACGCCCAACGCCAGGCCGTAGCCGCCCCCGTTGGCCGTCAGTTGGTCCTGGCCGGTGCTGGCTCCGGTAAAACCCGAGTGCTGGTGCACCGTATCGCCTGGTTGATCCAGGTCGAGAACGCGTCGCCGCACTCCATCCTGTCGGTGACGTTCACCAACAAGGCCGCTGCCGAGATGCGCCATCGCATCGAGCAGTTGATGGGCATCAGCCCGGCCGGCATGTGGGTGGGCACCTTCCACGGCCTGGCGCACCGCCTGTTGCGGGCGCACTGGCAGGAAGCGGGCCTGGTCCAGACCTTCCAGATCCTCGACAGCGATGACCAGCAACGCCTGGTCAAGCGCGTGATCCGCGAGCTGGGCCTCGACGAGCAGCGGTGGCCGGCGCGCCAGGCGCAATGGTTCATCAACGGCCAGAAAGACGAAGGCCTGCGCCCGCAACATATCCAGGCCAGCGGCGACCTGTTCCTGGCCACCATGCGCAGCATCTATGAAGCCTACGAGGCCGCCTGTGCGCGGGCCGGCGTCATCGACTTCTCCGAACTACTGCTGCGCGCCCTCGACCTGTGGCGCGACAACCCAGGCTTGCTGGCCCATTACCAGAAACGCTTCCGGCATATCCTGGTGGACGAGTTCCAGGACACCAACGCCGTGCAGTACGCCTGGTTGCGCCTGCTGGCCAAGGGCGGCGACAGCTTGATGGTGGTGGGCGATGACGACCAGTCGATCTATGGCTGGCGTGGCGCGAAAATCGAGAACATCTACCAGTATTCCGAAGATTTCCCGGACGCGGTCACCATCCGCCTGGAGCAGAACTACCGCTCCACCGCCGGCATCCTCAAGGCCGCCAACGCCCTGATCGCCAATAACACCGGGCGCCTGGGCAAAGAGCTGTGGACCGACGGCGGCGAAGGCGAGGCGATCAACCTGTACGCCGCGTTCAACGAGCACGATGAAGCGCGCTACGTGGTGGAAACCATTGAAAGCGCACTGAAGACCGGCCTGGCGCGCAGCGATATCGCGATTCTGTACCGCTCCAACGCCCAGTCGCGGGTGCTGGAAGAAGCCTTGCTGCGCGAACGCATCCCGTACCGCATCTATGGCGGCCAGCGCTTCTTCGAGCGGGCCGAAATCAAGAACGCCATGGCCTACCTGCGCCTGCTCGAAGGCCGTGGCAACGACGCGGCGCTGGAGCGGGTGATCAACATCCCGGCCCGCGGCATCGGCGAAAAAACCGTGGAAGCGATCCGCGACCACGCCCGCCACGCCGATGTGTCGATGTGGGAAGCCATGCGCCTGCTCATCGCCAATAAAGGCCTGACCGGCCGCGCTGCCGGGGCACTGGGCGTGTTTGTCGAACTGATCGAGAACCTCGCCGCCAAGTGCTCGGAAATGCCCCTGCACTTGATGACCCAGACTGTAATCGAGCAATCCGGGCTGATCGCCTACCACGAAGCGGAAAAAGGCGAGAAAGGCCAGGCCCGGGTAGAAAACCTTGAGGAACTGGTCAGCGCCGCGCGTGCGTTCGAGAACACCGAGGAAGACGAAGAGCTGACCCCGCTCGCGGCCTTCCTCGGCCATGCCTCGCTGGAAGCCGGCGATACCCAGGCCGATGAGCATGAAGACAGCATCCAGCTGATGACCCTGCACAGCGCCAAGGGCCTGGAATTCCCCTACGTGTTCCTGGTGGGCATGGAAGAAGGCCTGTTCCCGCACAAGATGAGCCTGGAAGAGCCTGGCCGCCTTGAGGAAGAACGCCGCCTGGCCTACGTGGGCATTACCCGGGCGATGCAAAACCTGGTGATGACCTACGCCGAGACCCGACGCCTGTACGGCAGCGAGACCTACAACAAGGTGTCGCGTTTCGTCCGTGAGGTGCCGAAGGGGCTGATCCAGGAAGTGCGCCTGTCCAACAGCGTCAGCCGCCCGTTCGGTGGTGGCCAGCAGCAGAATTCCAGCAGTCTGTTTGCCGGTTCCGAAATCCCCGAAACCCCGTTCAGCCTGGGCCAACAGGTCAAACATGCGATTTTCGGCGAAGGCGTGATCCTCAACTTCGAAGGCGCCGGTGCCCAGGCACGGGTACAGGTGAACTTCGCTGAAGGCAGCAAATGGCTGATGATGGGCTACGCGAAGCTCGAGGCCATCTGACACCCTCCCCTTTGTAGGAGCCGGCTTGCTGGCGATGGCGTACTCAAGTACGCCATCGCTGCGGGGCGACGACTCGACAAGCCGGCTCCTACAATGTGAAGAATTGTGACCCTCCCTTGTTTTTCACCTGCACGGGCCAATATCTGTATTAAGTCCTACAGACCATTCTGATTCGGTCTTACGCAAAAGCCCGAAACATTATGTCGCTAGCCACTGTCACTACACCTGTGCAACATGGCGCGCGTGCAATCCACAAATGGGAATTCCCTTTATGAAACGTTTTCTTAGCATCGCCATGGCGTTGTGCATCGGCCTGACGATGAGCCTCGACGCCAACGCCAAGCGCTTCGGTGGCGGCAAAAGCATGGGCTCGGCACCGACTCACCAGACCAGCCAAATGGCTCCTTCCGCCGGCGGCATGGGCGGTGCAGCCGCCACCGCAGGCGCAGCCGGTGCTGCTGGCGCCGCGGCCAAGGCCGGCGGTGCTTCGCGCTGGTTGGGCCCTCTGGCCGGTATCGCGGCCGGTGGCCTGCTCGCTTCCATGTTCATGGGCGGCGGTTTCCAGGGCATGCAGATCTTCGACATCCTGATCCTGGCGGTCATCGCTTTTGTGATCTTCCGCTTCATCGCCGCCCGTCGACGCAAGCAGCAGGAGCACCTGGCTCCAGCCGGCGCGCCGATGCAGCGTGAAGTGTTCGAGCAGAAGCCAGCCATGGGTTCGATCTTCGGTGGTTCGGCCGCGCCTGCCGCCGCCCGTCCGGTGATCAACGCACCGGCGTGGTTCAACGAAGAGCGTTTCGTCGAAGCGGCCCGCAGCCACTTCCAGTCCCTGCAGCAGCACTGGGACGCCAACGAAATGGACAAGATCTCCGAGTTCGTGACCCCACAACTGCTGGAGTTCCTCAAGCGCGAACGCGCCGACCTGGGCGACGCTTTCCAGTCGACCTACATCGACGACCTGCGCGTACAGCTGGAAGGTGTGGATGACCGCGCCGACAAGACCATCGCCACCCTGACCTTCAGCGGTGTGTCGAAGACCTCGCGTTTCGACCAGGGCGAAGTGTTCAGCGAAAGCTGGAACATGGAACGCGCCCAAGGCGACAACCAGCCTTGGCTGGTCGCCGGTATCCGCCAGAACGGCTGATACCCGCGCGCTTGAGCAAGCCGTAACAAAAAACCCCGGACCTGTCCGGGGTTTTCTATTTCACGGTTGCACTTATAGCGAGCTACTGTATAAAACGCCCCTATAAACCGCGCCATCTAGCAAGAGGATCCCGGCCGTGGAAGAAATCATCGAACAATTGCGTGAAGCCAACGAACCGGTCCCGGTTCCTCTGGAACTGCCTGACGAAGACCAACTGGTGGAAATCGAGGAACAACTGTTCATCGACATCCCGTTTGTGTTCCGCGAATTCCTGCTGACCGTCAGCGACGTGGTCTACGGCAGCCTGGAGCCGGTGACCGTCACCGACCCGCAGTCCCACACCTACCTGCCCGACGTGGCCGCCAACGCCTGGGATGCCGGCGTTGATCGCAGCATGATCCCGATCTGCCAGGACGGTGACGACTACTACTGCGTCGAAGAAGACGGCACCGTGGTGCTGTGGTCCGGCGAAGAAGAACTCGTCACCGAAGAAACCTGGGAATCGGTGTGGCACTGGGCGCGGGACGTCTGGCTGGAAAGCTGATCCCACAAGGCTTGTGTGGCGAGATCACTGTTCAGGGCTGCTGCGCAGCCCAGCGCAAGCAAGCTCGCCACCGTTGCTCTCAATGCTCCGGCGTGTCCTTGTGGTTATCCAGGGTCTCCAGCAAGGCGACCTGCATGCGCGTATGCACGCGGATGAACCACCGCCAGAGCACGGCCGCCACTGCGGCCGTGACGACGGCGATCAGCACCAGCAACTTGTTGGTCGGCAGAATGCTGGCCGACAAGGCCGCCAATAGCAGGAAGATCACCAGCAGCGACAACAGAGGGATCAGCTCGGCGATCACGCGTCGTACACGCTGGGTGTGCCGCCCGGCCATTTCCGGCTTCACGCTCATCTCTGCCAGCAACATCGACAACGCCTTGAGCTTGCGGTAAGCCGCAATCAGGAACGGCAGCGACAACAGCAGCGCCCCACCCCAGATCAATGCCTTCTGCCAGCTTGGATCACTGATCCACCCCTCCAGATACCCGCCAATGCGCGCCGCGAAGTAACTGCCGGCGAAGAAGATCGCCACCACCAGCGCCAGGTTCACCCCCACTTGCAGGATAATCTTGCGAATCATCGACGCCAGCATCGCGCCCTCACCCTGCGGCTGGATACTGCGCAGCCACTCGCCATACAGGCCAAACACCCGGCTCAGGCGCTTGGGCATCACGGCGGCAATCTTCAACGACAACGGGTCGGCACCGCGAATCAGGTACGGCGTGAGCAACGTGGTGATCGCCGAAACGGCAACCGCCACCGGGTACAGGAAGTCGCTGGTCACCTGCAAGGTCATCCCAAGCGCGGCGATGATGAAGGAAAACTCGCCAATCTGTGACAGGCCCATGCCTACGCGCAGTGAGGTCCGGCCATCATTGCCGGCGATAAACGCGCCCAGGCCGCAGGACAGCATCTTGCCCAGCACCACCGCCACGGTGATTACCGCAATCGGCCAGGCGTATTGCAGCAGGATCTGCGGGTCGATCATCAAGCCAATGGCGACGAAGAAGATGGCGCTGAACATGTCGCGAACCGGCTCGATCAGGCGTTCGATCTTAATCAACTGGCGCGATTCGGCCATGATCGCGCCAATCAGGAACGCGCCCAGCACCATGCTGTATTCCAGCTTGACCACCAGCAGGCAGAAACCGAAGCACAGGCCGAGTACGGTGATCAGCAGCATTTCGTTGCTTTCAAACTTGGCCACGTAGGCCAGCAGGCGCGGCACCAGCAAAATGCCGATGACCAGTGCGACGATCATGAACAGCGAGAGCTTGCCGACCGTGGAGAACACCTCGCCGGAGCTGACCGTGCCACTGACGGCGATGCTCGACAGCAAGGCAATGATGCCGATACCGAGGATGTCTTCCACGATCAGCACGCCAAAAATCAGCTGGGCGAAGCGCTGGTTCTTCATCTTCAGGTCATTGAGCGCCTTGACGATGATGGTGGTCGAGGAGATCGCCAGGATTGCGCCGAGGAACAGCGAGTCCATGGTATTCCAGTCGAACCAGCGGCCGATCTCGTAGCCGATCCAGATCATCAGGATGATTTCCAGGAACGCCGCGATAAACGCCGTGGCACCGACCTTGAACAGCTTGCGCAGACTGAATTCCAGGCCCAGGCAGAACATCAGGAAGATCACCCCCAGCTCGGCGAGGGTCTTGATGGTGTCTTCGTCGTGGATCAGGCCGAAGGGCGGCGTATGAGGGCCGATGATGAAGCCGGCGACGATGTACCCCAGCACCACGGGTTGCTTGAGGCGGTGAAACAGGATGGTGACAACCCCGGCCACCAACATGATCACGGCCAGGTCCTGGATAAAGCTGATGGCGTGCATGGCGAGGGGCTCCTTGAGGGTACTGGCGCTCTTCCTGCATCCGTCCGCGCCTTTGAACGGTCGCAAAGAGCGAGAGGAAGAGTCTGCCTTGATCGTAAGAAATGCCCTGAGATGGGCTTTTGAAGGTTAACACCGCGACTTCCGCCGGAAAGCCGGTGCAATATATGGAAACAGATCGGTGCACGCGTGACGGCAAGCCGCCCACCGGCGTCCCGTAAAGGATGGCGCTGCAAAGATTCCAGCACCCGCAGAGGTGCCCCCCAACCAATGCCTACAACCCGTGAGTGTGCTATGGAACCCGGAAACGCCCAGCTGTCGATGACGGTATTGATGACCCCTGACATGGCCAACTTCTCAGGCAATGTCCACGGCGGCACCCTGCTCAAGTACCTCGACGAAGTGGCCTACGCCTGCGCGAGCCGTTATGCCGGTCGCTATGTGGTCACGTTGTCGGTCGACCAGGTGATTTTTCGCGAGCCGATCCATGTCGGCGAATTGGTGACCTTCCTCGCATCGGTCAACTACACCGGCAACACGTCGATGGAAGTGGGCATCAAGGTGGTCACCGAGAACATCCGCGAACGCTCGGTGCGCCATACCAACAGCTGCTTCTTCACCATGGTGGCCGTGGACGACCAGCGCAAACCCGCCGCCGTGCCGCCACTGCAGCCCCACAACAGCGAAGACAAGCGCCGGTTCGTGCAGGCCCAGCAGCGTCGGCAGATTCGCCAGGAGCTGGAGAAGCGCTACCAGGAGATCAAGGCAGACGCCTAGTAAGCGCGAGCGCGCCCACGCCTACAGGTGCCAGCACTTGTCGTAGTGGGCACAGACATCAAAGCGCTGGTCCAACTGACTCATGCGCTCCATGTGATGGTTGAGCACCTCGATCATCACTGACGTGCGTGTATTGGTGTAGTACGTGGTCATCATCTTGTCGTTGGCCTTGACCCGCTCGCGCGTGGCGAGGTCCGTCGGGTTCAGCCACTGTTGCAGCACAGCGTCCTCGATAAGCGTGAGCCGGAAGCGATAAACCTCCTTGTAGAACCCCAGCGTGCGTGTCTGCTGGGCTGCAGCCTCTTCATTCAACAGTGCGTAGTTCTGGCGATATTGAGCCCAGTAATCCTGCGGCAACGTAAACGATCCCATCGCCACCTTGCGCTTGGCAATCTGCTCCTCAAGGGCTTTGGCGGTCGTCGGTGCTTCGGCCGGGGTATCAGGGTTCATCATTTTGAACAGCTGCACGTTGGTGTCGACGATGGTGTTGATCAACGCTGTGCGCTGGGCGGTTTCGGGCAGCTGCCTGGGGAACATCGGCGTGCTGCCGGCGCATGCCAGCAACGGGGTTTCGAACATTGGCAGTGGCGTACGCGCGTCTTTGCCATTGAACCGTGACAGGCGCCGGAACGTGGTAATGCAGTTGCTCCCGTCGACGTCGAAGGCCACTTCATATTCCTTGCCGGCTTCGGGCGTGAAATTGAACGCCTTGGCGCATACGTAGGAGCCGCCGTTGGTATTGAGTCGCACGAAAAGCGGCTGGCCGGCGGGCAACTTCACTTCCAGCAGGCCACGGGTTTTCGCTGGCGGCGGCACGCTCATGTCGGCGCGGCGGCGGGTATCGGCCATCATGAAGTTGTTGAGCATGCCGGTGGTACGGCCTGCGCAGTGCTGCGCATCGAAGAGGTCGAGCGTGGAATTCTGTGTGTTGGAGATAAAGCGCAGCTTCGCCGCATCAGGTTCGGTGGCGTCCGGGTAGCTGCCGTTGACACTGCAGGCACTGAGCAGCGAGGCCAGGCTCAGCGCGGAGAAAACCCTAAGGGATGGCGACATGGATCTTCCTTGAAAAGCACAGGGGGACAAGAAGCGCCCGATAGTACCGGACGCTCTTGGCCTGGCTCAATCCGGCAGAGGCCTACAACCCGATGGGCGTGGCCTCGAAACGTACACGCGGATGGGCGATGCGGTCCTGGGCGCGTACCAGTTCCAGTTCGTAACTGGCACAGGCCTGGGTTTCGAGCAGCACTTCATGCACTGCCGCCGCCGTGAATTCGAAGGCCGCCAGCAGGCTGTCGCCGAGCAGCACACGCGCCAGGAACAGCCCGGAGGTCAGGTCGCCGACGCCCACCGGCTGGCGCGGAAACGCCAGCAGCGGCCGGCGTAGGTGCCAGCTGCCATCAGCGGTCACCAGCAGCATCTCGAAGCCATCCGGCAACTTGCCGGGGTAATCCAGGTGCTTGACCAGTACTGCCTTCGGCCCGCGCGCCAGCAACGCCTTGGCCATGGCCAGGCAATCGAACAGTGATTGCGGCTTGCGCCCGGCAAAACTGTCCAGCTCCAGCTGGTTGGGGCACAGGAAGTCGGCCATCGCCGCGGCCTCCTCCAGCAGGAAATCGCTGACTTCCTGCGGCACGATGCAGCCTTTTTCCGGATGCCCCATCACCGGGTCGCACAGGTACAGGGCCTTGGGGTTGATGGCCTTGATGCGCGCCACACCGGTGAGGATCGCACGCCCCTGGTCCGCACTGCCCAGGTAACCGGACAATACCGCGTCGCAGTTGCCCAGCTCGCCGATCGCGGCAATGCCTTCCACCAGCGCCGGAATCTGCTGCGGCGCCAACACTTCTCCCGCCCATTGGCCATACTGGGTGTGGTTGGAGAACTGCACGGTGTTCAGCGGCCAGACATTCACCCCGACCCGCTGCATGGGGAACACGGCAGCGCTGTTTCCGGCGTGGCCAAAGACCACATGAGACTGGATCGCAAGCAGATGAGGTGTGCGTTTCATGCGGGAGATTTCCGTAAAGCCATTGAAATTCTGGCCGCGCAGTATGCGACTAAACGCAGCCTGTACGACAGACCGGCGACACAGTTAAGCTGCTCTCACTTTGTTGGAGTTCTTTGCATGCTGACCCTGGGAAACATCTTCGTGTTGATGCTGCTGGCGACCGCTGCCGCCTGGGTGTGGCACAACCACGGTCTGCGCGAGCGGGCGCTGGAACGGGTCAAGCAGCATTGCGCCAAGCTCGATATCGAGCTGCTCGACGGTGCGGTGGCGCTCAAGCGCATCGGTTTTGTGAAGGATGCCAGTGGTCGGCGACGCCTGGCGCGCATCTACAATTTCGAATTCACCGTGACCGGCGAGACCCGCCATCCGGGGACGATCACCCAGTTCGGCGCCCACAGCGCGCAGATCGAACTGGCGCCCTACCCGTTCGAGATCAAGACCCCACTGCCCAGTGCCAATGTGATCGAGCTGAGCCAATGGCGCGAGGACCACGCGGCCAAGAATCGTCACTGACGGCAGGCCGCGAGCGCCATCTGCAACGCGGCCACGTCCTGTGGTGCGCTGAAAATCAATTCGATCCGCGAGTCGCGGCGCCATTCACTGGGTTGCCAGGCAAGCGAAGCGTTATCCACGGCGTTGGCGGACATCCAACCTTCGGCGCTGTGGATAACCAGCTTGGCGCGGCGCCATTCCAGGCTTTCCAGCCATCCGGATACCCGCACGGCATCGAATTGCTGACTCGGGTGCCAGCGCCAGCCAATACTCCAACCGCCTTCCTGGGCCTGGCTCAAGCAAATCGGCAGCGAGGGATCGTTCCAGATCGCCGGCAGTTGCGCGACTCCCTTGGGCACGGCGAAGTTATCCACCGCGGCGGCGGCCTGTGCGCTTAATCCGGGTAGCTGCTGCAGTGGCAACTGGGCCTGGCGGGTCCAGTACACCGGGCAATCCGGCAACTGCCGTTCGACAGCCTGGCGCTGCACGGCATCCAGCGTCTCATCCTTGTTCAATACCAATAGCCCGGCACTGGCCAGCGTTTCCTGCTGCGCCGGTGGCAACGGTTTACCCGCCGCCAGGGCTTGGGCATCGAGTACCAGTACGCAGGGCTGAACCGCCAGCACGTTCTGCCAGGGCGCCTGGCGCAACTGCTTGAGCAACTGCGCCGGGTGCCCCAGGCCCGAGGGCTCGATAAACAGCCGATCCGGCTTGGCCTTCCGCAGCAGACGGCCCAGGCCTACCTGGAACGGTGCACCATTCACACAGCACAAGCAGCCACCGGCGACTTCGCCCAAGGCAATGCCGTCGTCATCCTGGGTCAGCAGCGCAGCGTCCAGGCCGATCTGCCCGAACTCGTTGATCAATACCGCCCAACGCTCGTTGGCCGGGCGTTGCGCGAGCAGGTGCTTGATCAGGCTGGTCTTGCCGGCGCCCAAGGGCCCGGCAATCACGTGGGTGGGAATGTTCTGCAGCATGAGACGCTTCATTCAGACCGTGTAGAACGCTAGATCCTACGCGGTTATGCCAGCCAATCCAGCGTCAGGATCAAGCGGCGTTCATCCATCTTCAGGGCGGGCGAGCGATGGATCAGGCCATGACCTTCATTGCCATGCCATTTCGTGCCCTTGAGCAAGGCCACCTCGCCGCAGTGAATCTGCTCGATTCGCTCGGTAGGCTCGGCCTCCGGCCGGCTCAGCAGGCGACGGTCCATCACACCTTCGCGCAACCATTGGCTGCCGATCCCGGCATAGGTGGTGATCAGCCGCACCGGCACATGGTCCACGTGAAAGCGCGGACACATGGCCTTGTCCAACAAGCGCAGGCGCACACCGATACGCTTGGCACCCA
The DNA here is from genome assembly GCF_029959745.1 of Pseudomonas sp. PS01298. Lineage (NCBI taxonomy): Bacteria > Pseudomonadati > Pseudomonadota > Gammaproteobacteria > Pseudomonadales > Pseudomonadaceae > Pseudomonas > Pseudomonas sp. PS01298. Next base: position 76,634 of record NZ_JASCPP010000001.1, read on the forward strand.
GCAGGCAGGCAAACGCGCTGACCAGCCACGCCACATCAGCGATAAAGCCTTCATAGCCTTCAAGATCGCGACAACTGGACGCCAGGCCCTGCAAGTTCGGCGCGGCGTCTTCGCGGCTCAACTCCACGACCAGCGAATCGGCCAACGGCTCATTGAGCGCCACCAGCAACGCGCCGAACTCGGCAATGTGCAGCGGCAACTGGCGCTGCCACAGCGCCAGGTTGACGCCGTCTTCGAGGATGTCGGACAGCGCCAGCGGGGTTTCGCCGCGGGTCTGGCGGATCACCGGGCGCAGGGGAATAACCGGGGCCAGCATCAGGCGGCCGCCTCGTCATACCAAGGGCCAAAGGGATCGTCCAGCAAGCGCCAACCGTCGACGCCCAAGGCCATTTCTTCGTCGGTGAGCAAGCAGGCATCGAGCTCGGCACGCAGGCGCGCGAAGTCGATGTTCTGCCCGATAAACACCAGTTCCTGACGGCAATCGCCAGTGCTCAATTGCCAGTTACCCATGATCGCCGCGACGCTCTCTTCGTCCTGGGGCCACTGGCTTTTTGGCACGAAACGCCACCAGCGACCGGCAAAGCCGTGCCGCATCAGGCCGCCGGCCTGGGACCAACTGCCCGCGTCCTGGTGCTTGCTGGCCAGCCAGAAGAAGCCCTTGGAGCGCAGCAGTTTGCCGTTGACCCATGGGCGGTCGATAAAGTCGAAAAAGCGCTGCGGATGCAACGGACGGCGCGCGCGATAGGCGGTGGAGGCGATGCCGTACTCTTCGGTTTCCGGCACATGCTCACCGCGCAGTTCCTGCAGCCACCCCGGGGCCTGCGCTGCACGTTCGAAGTCGAAACGGCCGGTATTGAGGATCTTGTGCAGCGGCACTTCGCCCATGACCATCGGGATGATTTCCGCCTGGGCGTTCAGGCGCTCGAGAATCGCCATCAGCTCCTCGCGCTCACGGCTGCTGATCAGGTCGATCTTGCTGATCAGGATCACGTCGGCGAATTCGATCTGCTCGATCAGCAGGTCGGTGATCGAGCGCTCGTCTTCCTCGCCAAGGGTTTCGCCGCGTGAAGCCAGGCTTTCGGCGGCCTGGTAGTCGAGCAGGAAATTCATGCCATCAACCACGGTGACCATGGTGTCCAGGCGCGCGATGTCGGCCAGGCTTTGCTCGTTTTCGTCGCGGAAGGTGAACGTTTCGGCCACGGGCAACGGTTCGGAAATGCCGGTGGATTCGATCAGCAGGTAATCGAACCGACCTTCCTTGGCGAGTTTTCCGACCTCCTCGAGCAAGTCTTCCCTCAAGGTGCAGCAGATGCAGCCGTTGCTCATCTCCACCAGTTTTTCTTCGGACCGGTTGAGAGTGACGTCGCGCTGCACCTCGCTGCCGTCGATATTGATTTCGCTCATGTCATTGACGATCACCGCCACGCGCAGGTTGTCGCGGTTGCGCAGGACGTAGTTGAGCAGCGTGCTTTTACCGGCGCCGAGAAAACCGGACAACACGGTAACGGGGAGACGATTGGGCATCAGGTATTCCTCATCAGGGTGGCCGGTCAAATCGCCCGTTTATGGCGTTCGCGCAGCTCTTCACGTTCTTTGGCTTCGATACACAGCGTGGCGGTAGGACGCAGCAGCAGGCGTTGCAGGCCGATGGGCTCGCCCGTTTCGCGGCACCAGCCGTATTCGCCACGGGCCAGCAGTTCGAGGGCGTCGTCGATCTTGTCCAGGAGCTTTTTTTCCCGCTCCAGCAGGCGCAGTTGCCACTGGCGCTGCTCTTCGGCGCTGCCCACATCGGCGGGATCGCTGTTGGTTTCCTGCTCGCGCAGCTGCTGGAACTCGGCGTCGATACGCACTTGCAGTTCATTGCGCTGGGCCAGCAACAGCGCACGGAAGAAGCCTTGCTGGGCTTCATTCATGTAGTCGGCGGGTGGCTGGGCCAGGAGGTCTTGTTCAGTCATGGGGAGCGGTTCACGGGTCAGGCTGTAGTTTAATGTTATAGTATAACAATGCAAATAAGCCAATCCCCCTTGCTCGTCACGACGAAGGGCGCAATGCTGGAACCCTCCCTGCCCCGAGAAGCCCTATGAAATATCTGTGGTGCGCCCTGTTATTGGCAGCGGCAGGCTCGGCCTGCGCGCAGACACCGAGCCTGCTGGCCAACTGCACGCGCAGCGCCAACCTGCTGGCATGTGTCGACCCGCTGGGCAATGCCTACAGCGTGGCAACGGTCGGCAGCACCACGTACCTGCGCGGCTTCGAGGTGATCGGCAAACGCTATTGGGCACAGACCAACAGCCGCTATGGGCAGCTGACGTTCTTTACCGGACTGGCCTCGGACGGTGAGGCGTGGGTCGGCTACACACGGCGCGTGGGCTGGACCACCCTCAACCGGTTCTCCAGTTCGGGTGGCGCCAGCGCCAAGTTCACCTGCAGCCGGATAACCGGCTGCTAGGCCTGGGCATCCTTCTGTTCCTGCACCCAGGCCATGTAGCTGTTCATCGGCGGGTTCTTCTGGAAGTACTTCTTCAAACCTTCGAACAGGCCATCGGCAACCGCCTGTTGATGACGCGCGGTGACCAGTCGCGCACTGTCCCGCGCATTCGAGATGAACCCGGTTTCCACCAGGATCGACGGCACGTCCGGTGACTTGAGCACCGCGAAGCCGGCCTGCTCTACGCGTTTCTGATGCAACGAGGTGATGCCTTCCAGGCTGCCCAGGATCGAGTTGCCCAGTTGCAGGCTGGAAGCGATGGTGGCGTTCATCGACATGTCCAGAATCACCCCGGCCAGCATCGGGTCCTTGTCCTTGAGGTTCAGCAGGCTGGTGGCGCCGAGCAGGTCGGCGCCGTTTTCACGTTGCGCCATGAAGCGCGCGGTCGCGGACGTGGCGCCGCCTTCGGACAAGGCATACACCGAAGCGCCCGACGCGGTAATCCGCGGTGCGGCATCCGCGTGCACCGAGATGAACATGTCGGCGTTGTGCTTGTGGGCAATTTCCACGCGCTTGCGCAGCGGCACGAAAAAGTCGTCATTGCGCACCAGCTTCACATCGAAGCCCTTCTCGCGCTTCAGCCGCTTGGCCAACAGCTGGGCGATGGACAGCACCACGTCTTTCTCACGCTGGCCTTTGGAGCCGACGGCGCCGGGGTCCTTGCCGCCGTGGCCGGGGTCGACCACCACGATGATGTCGCGCTTGGGATGAGCCTTGTCCACCGGCGCCACCAACGGCGCAGGCTGCGCCGCGATCTGGCGGGGCGCATGGGTGGCGCCGGTCAGGTCCAGCACCAGCCGGTGCCCTTGGCCGTCCTGGGGCGGCAACAAAAAGCTGTTGAGCTGCATCGGCGCGGCCAGGTCGAGCACGATCCGCGTATCGCCCTTGCCGAAATGCCCGGAGCGAATCGACGTGATCCCGCTGCCCTTGAGCATCAACTGGGAGAAATCCCCACTGAGCCCCGCGCCGCTGAGGTCAATGATCAGGCGCTCGGGTGCGCTCAGCGAAAAGGTCTTGTATTGCACCGGCCCGCTGAGGTCGAACACCAGCCGTAGCTTGTCGTCCGAGCGCCACAGGCGCGCATTGCGAATCTGCGTGGCCGACGCGGTGAAAGGCAAGGTGAACAGCGGGCTGGCCAGAAGCAGGTTTAGGAGCTGACGTCTGTGCATGACAAATACCGCAAATAAAGGAGCGTCCCTGCTCGACATGACTGAAAAAAGGCTGGAGCAGAAAAATCATCGTCGACTCAATAGTTATAATATAACATGTCTTTTTATTTCCAACGATGGACCTGCTCATGAATGCGCTGACTCTGCCGGATATCGCCGCGCAGGCTTCACGCCAAGCCTTGCCACTCGAATGGGTCGGTATGTGCGGTATCGCCTTGCCGATCCTCATCGACGGCCATCGCCTGGCCGCCACCGCCGATGCCGGCGTCAGCCTGGACGATGGCGCCGCCCGTGGCATTCATATGTCACGCCTGTACCTGGCACTGGAAATGCTTGACCAGCAACCCCTTACGCCGGCACTTCTGCGTAATGTACTGCAGCGTTTTCTCGACAGTCATGAAGGTTTATCTAAGAACGCCTACCTGCGGATCCACACCGATTTGCTGCTCAAACGCCCGGCGTTGGTCAGCCCGCTGGCCGGCTGGAAAAGCTATCCGGTGAGCATCGAAGCGCGTCTGCAAAACCAGATGTTCCACGTGGAACTAAAAATTGACGTTACTTATTCCTCGACTTGCCCTTGCTCGGCTGCCCTCGCCAGGCAATTGATTCAGCAGCAATTTGTTGAAGATTTCGGCAACACGCCTTTGCAACATGAAGACGTCCTCACCTGGCTCGGCAGCGCCAACGGCATTGTTGCTACGCCTCACAGTCAGCGCAGCAGTGCGCAGTTGTTGATCGCGCTGGACGTCCAACAGCCCGACCTGCCCATCACCGCGCTGATCGACGACGTCGAGGCGGCCCTCGGCACCGCCGTACAAACCGCTGTAAAACGCGCGGACGAACAAGCCTTCGCCCTGGCCAATGGGCAGAACCTGATGTTCTGCGAAGACGCTGCCCGCCGCCTGAACCTGACCATGAAGCGCTCGGATGCCATCAACGCCTTCCACCTGAAAGTGATCCACGCCGAAAGCCTGCACGCGCACGATGCCGTGGCTGAAAGCCGCTGGACGAGACCCTCTGCATGATCACCTGCACCGCTTTGCGCTGGGGCGCCCCCGGCCAACCGCTGACGCCGGCGGTGGATTTCACCCTGGAAAAAGGCAGCCTCACCGGCATCATCGGCGCCAACGGCACCGGCAAGAGCAGCTTGCTCAAAGTCATCGCCGGCCTGCAAAAACCGCTCGCCGGTAAAGTCACCGTGGATGTTCCACGCCGCGGCGGCCTGTCGTTTCTGCCTCAGCAACAGCACCTCGACCGCCAGTTCCCCATCAGCCTGCAAGAGTTGGTTGCCGCCGGTTTCTGGGGCACCCGGCTCACGCCGCCGCAACGCAGCGAACGCCTGCAAGCAGTACTCGAAGACTGGTGCCTCAGCGGCCTTGAACATCGCCCGTTGATGGCCTTGTCCGGCGGCGAACTGCAACGCGCCCTGCTCGCCCGCATGAGCCTGGCCGAAGCGCCAGTGTTGCTGCTCGACGAACCCCACGCTGCCCTCGACGAAGAAGGCCAGGCGCTGTGCTGGAAACATGTGCACGCCTGGCACGATGAAGGCCGCACCGTGGTGATCGTTTGTCACGACCTCGCGTCCGTGCGCCACCACACCCAGCAAGTGGTGCAGATCAAGAGCACCGGCTGCGTGTTCGGGGCCAGTAAAGAGCTGATCCGCCCGCAACCGCACATGCAGGTGGCTTGATGCACTTCGCTGCCCACCTGTGGATGCCCTTCCTCGACTTCGTGTTCATGCGTCGCGCCTTGATCGGCGGCCTGGTACTGGCTTGCAGCACCGCGCCGCTGGGGGTGTTTCTGATCCTGCGGCGCATGAGCCTGATCGGTGACGCCGTCGCCCACGGCATCCTGCCCGGCGCCGCGCTGGGCTTCTGGTTCGCTGGCCTGAGCCTGCCCGCGCTGACCATCGGCGGCCTCGGCGCAGGCCTGGGCATGGCTGGCCTGTCGGCGTGGATCACCCGCCGCACCGGCCTGCGCGAAGATGCCAGCCTCGCCGCCATCTACCCGATCTCGCTCGCCGCCGGGGTGCTGATCCTGGGCATCGCCGGCAAGCGCCTGGACCTTTTGCACCTGCTGTTCGGCTCCGCCCTGGCGGTGGATGAAACCACCCTGACCGGCATGCTCTGGGTCTCCGGTTTCAGCCTGCTCGCCATGGCGCTGATCTACAAACCGCTGCTGCTGGACACCCTCGACCCGCTGTTCCTGCAAACCGTCAGCCGCCTCGGCCCGCTCGCCCACGGGTTGTTCCTGACCCTGGTGGTACTGAACCTGGTGATCGGCTTCCAGGCTATCGGCGCGTTGATGGTGGTGGGTTTGATGATGTTGCCGGCCATTGCTTCACGTTTCTGGAGCCGGCGCCTGCCGGTGCTGATCGCGGTATCGGCGGTGCTGGGATGCCTGTCGGTGTGGTTTGGCTTGCTGCTGTCGTTCTACTACTCGCTGCCCAGCGGCCCGGCGATCGTGCTGGTGGCTGGCGTCGGGTATTTGCTGTCCGTGGTCTTCGGTCCGGTGCACGGCTTGCTGCGCCGCCCGCCCTTGCTGTCATCCCAATGAGGTGTTTCCCGATGCGCGCTCTACTCGTGCTGTTCAGTCTGGTGCTGTCGTTATCGACGGCCCAGGCCGCTGACAAACTCCAGGTGGTTACCAGTTTCAGTATTCTCGATGACATCACCCACCAGATCGGTGGCGATCACATCCAGATCAGCAACATGGTCGGCCCGGATTCCGACGCCCACACCTACGAGCCCACTCCGGACGACGCCAAGGCGCTGCTCAAGGCCAGGCTGATCATCAAGAACGGCCTGGGCTTCGAACCCTGGCTGGACCGCCTGGTGACCAGCACCGAAACCAAGGCCACCGTGGTCACCGCCAGCAAGGGCGTGATTTCCCACACCATGGAAGAAGACGGCGAAACCATCCCCGACCCGCACGCCTGGCACAACCTGGCCAACGCCGAAATCTACGTGAACAACATCACCAAGGCCTTGGTCGCGGCCGACCCGGCCAACAAGGCCGACTACCTGCGCAACAGCCAGGCCTACCTGAAAGAAATCTACCGCCTGCTGGCCGAAGCCAAGACCAAGTTCGGCGCACTGCCGCCGGGCAACCGCCGCATCGTCACCTCCCACGACGCCTTCGGTTACCTGGGCCAGGCCTATGGCATCGAGTTCCTCGCGCCCCAAGGCTTGTCCACCGAGCGTGAACCGTCGGCTGCCGAAGTCGCTGCGCTGATCACCCAGATCCGCAAAGACAAGGTCAAGGCGGTGTTCATGGAAAACATCAAGGACTCGCGCCTGCTCAAGCAGATCGCTGACGAAAGCGGCGCGCAGATCGGCGGCACGCTGTACTCCGATGCCCTGGCCGCCGAAGGCCCGGCCAGCACCTTCACCGGGCTGTTCGAATACAACCTCAACACCCTGTGCGCCGCCCTGGGCAAGCCATGACCGTGAGCATGCTCGAACTGGAAGAGGCTGCCCTCGGCAGCCGCTTTCCACTCGATCCGGTGCTCGATGCCTTGGCGTGGAACAGCGATGGGCTGATTGCCGCCATTGCCCAGCAACACGGCAGCGGCGAGGTATTGATGCTGGCCTGGATGAACCGCCAGGCCCTCACCGAAACCCTGGCCACCGGGCAGGTCTGCTACTGGTCGCGCTCGCGCCGGCAGCTGTGGCGCAAAGGCGAGTCGTCCGGCCACTGGCAGCAGCTGGTGGAAGCGCGGCTCGATTGCGACGGCGACGCAGTGCTGCTGATCGTCGACCAGCAAGGCCCGGCCTGCCACACCGGCCGCCCGACCTGTTTCTACAACGCCATCGACGGTCATTACGTTCACATCATTACGGAGCCCGCTGCATGATCCGCAAGAACCCTTCCGGCGATCTGCCGGTGATCGCCGAATCGGCCTACGTCGACAAGACCGCAATCATCTGCGGCAAGGTCATCATCGGTGAGAACGTGTTCGTCGGCCCCTACGCCGTGATCCGCGCCGACGAAGTCGACGCCAGCGGCGCGATGGATCCGATCACCATCGGCGCCAACTCGAACATCCAGGACGGCGTGGTCATCCACTCCAAGTCCGGCGCGGCGGTGACCATCGGCGAGTTCACCTCGATTGCACACCGCTCCATCGTCCACGGCCCCTGCTCCGTCGGCGACCGTGTGTTCATCGGCTTCAACAGCGTGCTGTTCAATTGCGCCGTGGGCGACGGCTGCGTAGTGCGCCACAACTCGGTGGTCGACGGCCGCGACTTGCCCGCCGCGTTTTACGTGCCCTCCACCACGCGCATCGGGCCCAACACCGACCTGTCGCAATTCCCGCCGGTCAGCATCAGCGCCTCGGAGTTTTCCGAAGACGTGGCGCGTACCAACGTCGACCTGGTGCGCGGCTATAAAGCCTTGCAAAACGAGTTCTGAACCATGAGCCGCCTGCTGATCCGCAACGCCCGCCTGGTGAATGAGGGCCAGGAATTCGACGCCGACGTGCTGCTTGCCAACGGCCGCATCGAGAAGATCGCCGCCAGCATCGAGGGCTGCAATGCGCCGGTGGCCATTGACGCCCAAGGCCAGTGGCTGCTGCCGGGCATGATCGATGACCAAGTGCATTTCCGCGAGCCTGGCGCACCGGACAAAGGCAGTTTCTACAGCGAGTCCCGCGCAGCCGTGGCCGGTGGCATCACCAGTTTCATGGACATGCCCAACACCAACCCGGCCACGCTGACCCTGGAAGCCCTGGCCGATAAAAAGCGCCGCGCGGCCCTGCACTCGGTGGCCAACTACGGCTTTCACTTCGGCGTGAGCAACGACAATCTCGACACCGTTGCCGCGCTCGATCCGCGCGAAGTGGCCGGGGTCAAAGTGTTCATGGGCGCCTCCACCGGCAACATGCTGGTAGACGACCCGAAGGTTCTGGAGCGACTGTTTGCCGAGGTGCCCACCCTGCTCCTCGCCCATTGCGAACACACGCCGAGCATCCAGGCCAATGAACAGCGCCTGCGCGAGCGCTTCGGGGACAAGATCCCGGCGGTTGCCCACCCGCTGATCCGCGATGCCGAGGCGTGTTATCGCTCGTCTTCCTTTGCCGTGGAGTTGGCCAGGCGCTTGGGTACGCGCTTGCACGTACTGCACCTGACCAGCGCCCGAGAGTTGGAACTGTTTGAAGACCTGCCCCTCGCGCAAAAGCGCATCACGGCGGAAGTCTGCGTGCACCACCTGCTGTTCGATGACCGCGACTATCACCGCCTTGGCCACCAGATCAAATGCAACCCGGCGATCAAGACTCGCGCCGACCGCGACGCCCTGCGCCGGGCCTTGTTGAGTGATCGCCTGGATGTGATTGGCACTGACCATGCGCCGCATACCTGGGCGCAAAAGCAGCTGGGGTACCGGGACGCGCCAGCGGGTCTGCCGCTGGTGCAGCACGCGCTGCCGGCGCTGCTGGAATTGGTCGCCGACGGGCTGCTGCCGTTGACCACCCTGGTGGCGAAAACCAGCCACCGCGTCGCCGACTTGTTCGCCATCCCGGATCGGGGTTATTTACGTGAAGGGTATTGGGCCGACCTGGTGCTGATCAAACCCGAACCTGCAGGCAAGCCGGTCAGCGACGAGCCGATCCTGGCCCGCTGCGGCTGGACGCCGTTTGCCGAGCGGCGCTTTCGCCACAGCGTCAGCACCACGTTGGTGTCTGGCCACCTGGCCTGGCACAAAGGCCAGGTGGTCGACAGCTGCCAGGGCTTGCCGCTGCATTTCCTGCGTTAAGCGCGGGGCTTGACCGTACCGCAATCGTTGCCGAGCCACTGCGCATGACTGTCCAGGCTGCCCTTCTGCTGGATGCCGGTGGCATTGAAGGTACCGTTGACGGTGGTGGTGAATTCTTTCTGGCTCTGGAAGGTTGCGACGCCAGTGCCCTGGGCTTTCGGGCAGCTGAAGCGGAATTTCCACTGGTTGCCGGTCTTGTCGGTCACTTCCTGTTTGCAGCCCGATTGCGGGTCGGTCAGGGGGATCGAGTCAGAGGCGACTTGCGCCGGCGTGAGGCACACCTGCACGCCTTTGCCGGCCATGGTGATGCCTTGTTTTTCCAGCATCGCGCGTTGTTCGGGGGTCATCTGTTGCTTGAGCTGACCGAGGATCAACGACAGGTCCGGCAGGTCCTGGTTATCGACTTTCATGTTGCTGGTGGTCAATTCCCACAAGCCCGGCGCCAGCATCTGCGCCTGCGCCGCCACGGGCAGCGACACACCAATAACCATGGCCAAACCAAGCAGACGAGCATTCATCGGGTAACTCCTGGGCAATTGTGGGCGTTAGACGCCGCAAAAGTGCCAGTGTTGCACGGCAAATAAAATAGCGACATTCGCAGCCGTTCATGGTCTGTTAGGCACTGGATTGTCTGGAGTCATGTCGTCCATGGATTTTTTTGGCCCGCACCTGCTCGCCTACTTCATCGCCACGCTGCACTTTCTCGGGACCCTCGCCGCGATCCACGCGGTGCTGACCGTCAGGACCGCCCAAGGCTCGATCGCCTGGGCCTTGTCGCTGATGTTCATGCCCTACCTGACGCTGATTCCCTACCTGATTTTCGGCCGCAGCACCTTCGACGCCTACATCCAGGCGCGGCGCCAGGCCAACCAGGAAATGCACACCGCGATCACTGAGCTGAACTGGCGCCCGTGGGTCGAGGAAGCCCTGGCCGCGCGCAACTCCAGCGCCTACGCCTCGCTGCGCGCCATGCCCAAGTTGGGCCGCATGCCGTGCCTGGCAAACAACGAGGTGCGCTTGCTGATCAATGGCGAGGCTACGTTCAGCGCGATCTTCGACGCCATCCGCCGCGCGAAGACGGCCGTGCTGTTCCAGTTCTTCATCATTCACGACGATGAGTTGGGCCGCCAACTGCACATCTTGCTGACAGCCAAGGCCGCCGAGGGCGTGGATATTCACGTGCTCTACGACCGCATCGGCAGCCACGCCCTGCCCCATCACTATGTGCAATCGCTGCGCGACGCCGGTGTCAAGGTCAAGGCCTTCGCCACCCGCAGCGGCTGGCTCAATCGCTTCCAGGTCAACTTCCGCAACCACCGCAAGATCGTCGTGGTGGATGGCGTCACCGGGTTTGTCGGCGGGCATAACGTCGGCGACGAATACCTCGGCAAAAAGCCGCCGCTGGCGCCGTGGCGCGATACCCATGTGCAGGTCACCGGGCCGGTGGTTGCATGCCTGCAGGAGTCGTTTGCCGAAGACTGGTTCTGGGCCGCGCGCGAGTTGCCGCCGCTGATCCTGCCGGACGCCTACCCGGAAGACGGTGTGCTCTGCCAATTGCTCGCCAGCGGCCCGGCCGACCCGTATGAAACCTGCTCGCTGTTTTTCGTCGAGGCCATCCATGCGGCGACCGAGCGCGTGTGGATCACCAGCCCGTATTTCATCCCCGACGAAGCCGTGTTTGCCGCGTTGCGCCTGGCGGTGCTGCGTGGGGTGGATGTGCGCCTGCTGCTGCCGTCGCGCCCCGACCACCGCATCGTCTACGCAGCGTCCAGCCTGTATGCGATCGAAGCGGTACGCGCCGGGGTTCGTGTATTCCGCTACACGCCAGGCTTTTTGCATCAGAAGGTGGTGTTGGTCGACAGCGAGATCAGCGCCATCGGCAGTGCGAACATGGACAACCGCTCGTTCCGGTTGAATTTCGAAGTGATGTTGCTCACGGTCGACGAAGCCTTCGCCCAGCAAGTGGAACAGATGCTGCTCGACGACTTCGCCCTGGCCCATGAAGTCAGCCAGGAAGAAAGCCGCGAAACCCGCCGCCTGCAACAACTGGGCATGCGAGTGGCGCGGCTTATTTCACCGATTCTCTAGCGATCAATACGCGATCCATGTGAGAGCGGGCTTGCCCGCGAAGGCGGTACATCAGTCCTCGATGAGTCACTGATAAAGCGCTTTCGCGAGCAAGCCCGCTCTCACATTTAGATCACCGCAGTTGTCGTGATTGTATTTCAGCGGTAGATATCTTCCCGCGTCCACGGCAGTTCATGGCTGCCATCGGCGTGCGGCTTGACCGCGAGGATCTGGTGCAGGTTGATCCAGCCGCGTGCGAACGCATAGGCGCAACCGGCCAGGTACAGCCGCCAGATACGCAGCGCCTGGTCCGGCACCATCTTCGCCGCTGCTTCCAGGTTGTCTTCCAACCGCTCGCTCCAGTGGTCCAGCGTGCGCGCGTAATGCAGGCGCAGGCTTTCCACATCGACCACTTCCAGCCCGACCTCACTGATTTCGGCGGTCATCATCGCCAGGTGCGGCAACTCGCCGTTGGGGAAGACATAACGTTCGATAAAATCACCGGCGCCACGGCCCACAGGTCGACCGTCGGTGTGCTTGGCGGTAATGCCGTGGTTCATCACCAGGCCGCCTTCGCGCACCGCGCCGAACAGGGTCTTGCAGTATTCCGCCAGGTTGGCATGGCCGACGTGTTCAAACATCCCCACGCTGACCACTTTGTCGAAACGGCCATCCTGGGGCAGGTCGCGGTAATCCAGGAGTTGCAGGTCGACCTGCTCTTCCAGCCCCTCGGCCTTGACCCGTTCCCGGGCCAGCGCCAACTGCTCCTTGCTCAGGGTAATGCCAAATACTTTGACGCCGAACTCCCGCGCGGCATACCGCGCCAACCCGCCCCAACCGCAGCCGACGTCGAGCAGATACTCGCCCGGCTGCAGGCGTAGCTTGCGGCACAGATGGCGAAATTTGTCTTGTTGGGCCTGGTCGATGGACTCGCTGCCGGTTTCGAAATAACCGCAGGAATACGCCATGTCCTGATCCAGCCACAGCTGGTAGAACTCGTTGGACAGGTCGTAGTGGTAGGAAATCGCCGCTGCGTCAGTAGCCTTGTCGTGGATCGAGCGCACCGGACGACTCCCCTCGTCGTCATCGATCAGGGCGTGACTCAATTCATCACACACCCGGATCACTTCGCTGATGGAGCCTTCCAGCTCCAGTTTGCCCTCGACAAAGGCTGCGCCCAATGAATCGAGCGTGGGATGGGTGAGCTTGGAGACAACCGTGGGGTCCTTCACCACGATGGTCACACTGGGATCGGGACCCAGGTTGAATTCATGGCCATCCCAGAGTCGAAGACGCAGCGGTAGCTGAAGATTCTGTAAGGCCGGTGGAAGTTGCGCGAGCATGAGTAGTCCCCCCTTGTTTCAGACGTCTGGTGTGAGGGTAGACCATCCGAAGACAAAGTAGGAGGCTATCGATTTGATAGCGTTCTTCTATGGGGCTCGGCGCTCGAGCAAACCGTCCTGGATCCACTGTTTAAGCCACGTGACCGCTTGCAATGGGGCTCCCTCTGCATAAGTGACCTGCAGCTGCTCGCACAGTTCTGAAAAATTCCAGCCGGTGGTCACCATACCGGCCAGCGCGCAGGCTTCTGCCGGCTCCAGGCTGCGGTAATGGCACACATTCTGATGACGCCACACCAGGCAGATGTGCGCCAACGCCAACGCCTGGCTGGGCGGGAAGGCGGACTCCTCCTTGCTGGCCCGCCAGAGCGCCAGCGTATTGAAGTGGCAGAGCAACTGCTGCACCGAGGGCGCCAGACTGACCTGCAGCGCCGGCCAGGCTTCAGGCGGCAACGATGCCATGTCGTCGAGGGTCAGCGGCAGCCCTGATGGCGCATCGAATGCGAGGGTGAATGCCCATTCCAAGCGCGCCAGCTCGGCCAGCGGCGCACTCTGTTCGGCCACCAGGTGCTCGAGGATAAACGCCGGGAACCGCTCGCCCAGCCAACGCAAACTGTAATGGGCCGACGGATAACGCCGCACGTAGGCCTCGGTCAGCGCGGCGAACTCATCGTCCCCAAGCCAATATCGGATGGCGCCGAAGTCATGCCGCAACACGTCCTGCAGTCGTGACAGGTAGGCGTTGTGATAAATCGCCAGGCCCGTGTCCACGTCCAGCGTCGGCCCACCCAGCAAAGTGGCGGCAAAGCTGCTGTTGGCCAGCGGGGCTTCAGATAACACATGCTGTTCAAACGCCAGCTGCCAATCGGTCAGGCGCATAACGATCTCCGGGCCAGGGCGCTAGCACCCAACGCGCGAGCCTTGTCCAACTCGGTGAGCAACACGTCGAACGGCGGGAAATGATCATCGCGCTCCAACAGCGTCGAGACCGGCCCCAGGTGCTCCAACGTCTGCTGGTACAGCGCCCACACCGGATCACATACCGGTTGGTCATGGGTATCGACGACATAATCGCCGTAGTCCATATGCCCGGCCAGGTGCAGTTGGCGAATGCTCGCAGGCGGCAGGTTGCGGATGAAGGTCCAGGCGTCGAACCCGTGGTTGCGCGAGCTGACGTAGACGTTGTTGACGTCCAGCAGCAATTGGCACCCCGACAAGTGCGTCAGCGCGTTGAGGAATTCCCACTCGGTAAATTCATCGGCCTTCGAGCGCACATAGCTGGAGACGTTTTCCAGCACCAGCGGGCGCTGCAGAACATCCTGCACCTGCCGCACGCGGGCGGCCACGTGGTAAAGGCTTTCTTCGGTGTAGGGCAACGGCAGCAGGTCATGCAGTTGGTGCGCGCTGCCGCGGCTCCAGCACAGATGATCGGAAATCCACGCCGGCTGGATGCGTTCGGCGAGGGCGTGGAGCTGCTTCAGGTAATCGATATCAAGGGCATGCGGCCCGCCGATGGACAGGGACACGCCGTGCATCACCAGCGGATAACGCTCGGCGATTGCGTCCAGGTAGTACAGGGCTTTGCCGCCCTGCACCAGGTAATTTTCGGAGATCACTTCGAACCAATCCACCGGCGGCGATTGTTCGAGGATCTGCTGGTAGTACTCGCTGCGTAAGCCCAGGCCGTAACCGAGGCTCGCAAGAGAAGTGGGCATAGGACACTCCAAGGTAAAAGTGTCCGCAGCGGTGGGAGGCAGCCGCTGCGGTTGCACTCGGTTGCCGGTTACTCGCCGACGGTGCCGCCTTTCTGGTCGCACATGGCCTTGCTCATGGAGAGGAAGCCCTGGCCTTTGCAAGAACCCTGGCCTTTGCACGCATGGTCCTTGGTTTTGCAGTCGTTCTGGCCTTTGCAGGCGTTGACGCCATAGCAATGAACCGAGGCGTCTGCGGCTTGGACCTGGGTAGCAACACCGGCAAACATCGTAGCGGCGGCCATGGCGAGAGCGGCACCGGCAGCAGCGGATTTAATGTTCATTTTGTAGTCCTCATGATCGGTAGTGGAGTCGGTCTGAACGGATTGTTCAGTCTCGACACACCACTAGAGTGAGGCCCCCTGCCGGCGTTACAGCGCTACGAAAATAATTCGGAAATTATTCCTCAAGCTTCAGCAGCGGCTCCTGAAACCGCAGCAAACGCCCGGCATTGCCCAGTACCAGCAAGGTGCTGAGGTTGTGCAGCACCGCCGCAATCATGGCCCCGGCGGCGCCCAGCCAGCCGAAGGCGGCAAACACCACGATGGCCAGCGTCCAGCCCAGGCCGATGATCACGTTGACCTGCAACGTGTACCGGCACTGGCGACTCAAGCGCACGCAGGTGCCCAGCCGCCGCAGGTCGCTGCCGATCAACACCACATCCGCCGAGGCCAGCGCGATATCCGCGCCGCCCGCGCCCATGGCCACGCCGACCACACCGGCCTTGAGCGCCAGGGAATCGTTGATGCCGTCGCCCACCACCATGGGCCGAAAGCCGCTGTCGATCTCGCCGAGCACGCGGTTGAGCTTGTCTTCCGGCAGGGCCTGGGCTTCGACATCACTGATGCCCACGTCCAGCGCCAGGCTGTCGGCCACACTTTGGCGGTCGCCGGTCAGCAGCAGTTGGCGGCCCAGGCCGAGGTCGCGCAGTTCCTGCAGCGCCTGGCGGGCTTCGGGCTTGACGCTGTCGGCGAGCAACAGCCAGGCGACGAATTGCCCCTTCAGCGCCAGCCCGGCAATCGGGCCGTCGTGGTCAGGAACAGGCGTCGCGACGATACCCAATTGCTCGAACAACTCCGGACGCCCCAGCGCCGCCTCGCCCTGTTCGGTCTGTGCCACCACGCCCAGGCCCTGGCGCTCGCGGATATCGCTGAGCGCCAGCCGTTGTTCCGGCGTCGCCAGTTCCGCCAACGCGCGGCTGACCGGGTGGCTGCTGGCCGAGCCGAGGCTGGCCGCCAGGTTGAGCAGCGCCTGGCGATCCATCGATGCGCTCTCGATGGACTGCAAGCGCAAGGTGCCAAAGGTCAGGGTGCCGGTCTTGTCGACCACCAGCGAGGTCAGGTCCGCCAACTCTTCGAGGAAGGCCGAGCTGCGAATCAGAATCCCATGCCGTGCCGCCACGGCAATCCCGGCAATCGCCGTGGCGGGGGCCGACAACACCAACGCACACGGGCACGCCGCCACCAGCACAGCCAACATCGCCTGGGCGTCATTGGTCACAAACCAGGTCACCGCCGCCAGCAATAGCACCAGCACCATGTAGCTGCCGGCGTAACGCTCCAGCAGCCGCGTGATCGGCGGCTTGGAACGCTCGGCGTTCTGCATCAGCGCAATGACCTTGCCCAGCGTCGACTCATTGCCGGTGCGGGTCACTTGCAAACGCAACAGGCCGTCGAGGTTGATCGCGCCACCAAACACTTGGACGCCGACATGGGCCTCCAGCGGCACCGACTCGCCAGTGATCGGCGCCGTGTCCAGGCTGGCCTGGCCCGACAGCACCACGCCATCGGCCGGCACGCGGTCACCGGCGCGCACTTCAACGATATCGCCGGGGTTCAGCGTGCCGTTATCCACCTCATGGATGCTGCCATCGGCGTGCACCCGACGTGCATGGCTGCGCGTCAATTTACCCAGGGCGTGGATCGCCTCCTGGGAGCCGATCACACTGCGCTCCTCCAGCACGTGCCCGAAAATCATGATGATCGGCAGCAGTGCGGCGGTCAGCAGGTCACCGGTGGCCCACGCCCCCATCATCGCGAGGGCGATCAACTGGTCGGTGATGCCATGCAGGCTGGGGAAGCGCAGGCTGTACCAGGCCGAACGCATTACCGGCACAGCGACCAGCAAGGACGCCGCGCCGAGCAGCAATTGACTGACGCCACCCTGGTCCGGCGCCAGCCAGCGCCAGACCAGGCCCAGCACCAGCAAACCCAGGGCGAGCATCGCCAGGGTCAATTGCCGGGCGGCGCTGCGCTGCTCGGCGGAGGTCAACATGGGTGCGCTCATTGTTCGGCTCCCTGGATGATCAAGCGGGAGTCGTCTTTAGGATCGACGGTGGTCACAGCGCCGGCCTGGCCGAGAATCTTCGGCAGCCGCTCGCGGTACAAACGCAGCAGCAAGCCGGGGTCTTTCACCTGGGCCAGGCTCGCGACAGTAGCAGTCTGCGCCTGCGCATTGGCCAGGCGTTCGCTGGCCTGGGCATGGGCGACCTGCACCAGGCGGTCGGCCTCCTGGTTGGCGGTCTGGGTGAGTTTTTCCGCGTCGGTACGCGCATTGGCCACGGCTTTGTCGGCCTGCTGGCTGGCGGTGAGCACGGCGTTGAAGGCATTTACCGCCGGGCCCGGCAGGCTTGATTGCACGTCGACGCGGGTGACCTGGATGCCCAATCCCAGGCCAGTGGAAGTCAACTCCGCGAGGCGCTTGTTGATGCCTTGCACCAGGTCTCCACGCAGCCTTTCGCGCCGTTGCGCGGCGCCGTTGTCGGTGCCGATCAGTTCCGGGCGCGCCACCAGGATCGTGTCCAAGTCACGCGCGGCGGTCAGGGCCACCGCGCTGCGGGTCACCAGGCGGTCCAGCGCCGGCAGCACATGCTCGCCCTGCAACACAAACGCATAGGGCTCGGTGACTTTGTAGAACACCCGCACATCCAGCTGCACCACGCCGGCATCGCCGGTCAGCAGGTAGCCGGAGCCGGCCAGTGCGTCGCTCAACGGGGTGGCGAAACTGGCCACGCGGTCGGCCTGGATCGCAGCATCGGAACGCAGCAGATTCTCCACGCGCCGCTCGATCACGCGATCCGCCGCCGGCAACAGCACCACTTGCTCGAACGGCTGCGGCCAGGCCAGCAACAAGCCGGCATTCTGGATGCGATCCAGCGCGCCGAAGTGCAACACCACGGCTCGGTTCTGCGGGTCGATCTGCCGCACATTGGAAAACGCCCAGGCCAATGCCGCCAATACCGTCACCGCGTACAGCGCCAGAAAGGTCAGGCGCCCAGCCTGGATCCACGGGCTGTCCGGGCTGCCACGCTCGATCATGGCTGGACGTCCTTCGGCCCGTCCACCAATGCACGGAACGGCGCCGCGTCGGTGCGCAGGATGATCCTGGTACCCGGCGTCACGACGGTGCCCAAGGTATCCAGCGAGCGCAGCAAGTTGTACAGCTGCGGGTTGCCGGCGTAGGCACGCCCATAGATCTGCGCCGCTTCGACGCGCGACTGTGCTTCGATGTCAGCCGCTTTCACCGTGGCATCGGCTTGCACGATGCGCGCATCACGCTCGGCGGCGGAACGGATCTGCGCCGCTTCACGCTTGCCCACGGCGGTGCGTTCGGTCGCGATGGTTTCGCGTTCGGCACGCATGCGGTCGACCGTCGCGGTGAGGGTGACCGACGGCAACGTCAGCCGCTCGATGCCGACCTGGGCCACGCGCACGCCATAAGTAGTGAGCAATTGTTGATCAATCTGCTGGCGCAACTGAGCCTCGAAATCGGCAATGCGCACCTGGCTGGCATCCGTATTGATCAGGCTCGACAAGTCAAAACTGGCGGCCGTGGTCTCCAGCGCCGAGCCGACAAAGGTGCGAATCTGCCGCGCCGCTTCATCCGGCTGGTTCTGCACCGCGCGCATGAAGCGCTGCACATTGTCGGCATCGCCCTGCACCTGCCACGCCACATAGGCCTGCACGATGATGCGCAGGCCGTCGCGGGTGCCTACATCCTGCAAGCCACTGGACGTGGTGCGCAGGCGCAGGTCCACCGGGATCGCCGCTTCGAACGGCGCCGGCCAGCGCCAGCCCAGGCCCGGCTCCAGCAATACCCGCGACGGGTTGCCGAAGCGGGTAATCACCGTGGCTTCACCGGAACGCACCTGCACCAGGCTGGCCGCCGCTACGGCAAACAGCACCAGCAGCACCGCCCAGGCCATGCGCCGCCAGGGGAACGGGCCTGCCGCGTGTTCATCACCATGATGAGCGTGGTGATGATGGCCATGATGATGATCGTGAGAATGAGCGCTCAACAGACAGACTCCTTATTGAACGGCTTTACGCGGCACCGAAGGATCGGCCGGTAAGGTAAAAGAACGCAGATCGATCGTCGGCGCGCCATCGGCACCCAGGCGGTGATCCAGAATAAGCAGCTTGGCGTGGGCCAGGCCCTGGCTGAGTTGGCCGAGGTACTGCTCCAGCACAAAGGCCTGGCCGGCCGTGGCGTAGGCCTTTTGCTCGGCGGCGAAGCGCAGGTCGGCCGCCTGGGCCCCGGCATTCACTTCACGCGCGCTGGCCAGCGCCTGGTCGTGCGCAGTACTGGCTTGCAGCAAGGCCTGGTTGGTCTGTTCGCTGGCGGCACCGCGCTCGCGAGAGATCAGGGCCTGGGCGCCAATCTGCGCGGCTTGCACGCCGTGGTAGGCATTGGCGGCACCGGCCGGTGGGTGGATGGCTTCCACGACCGTGGCGAGGATTTCCACGCCGCTGTCGAGTTTTTGCAGGTCCGCCTGCACCGCGCTGCCAATTTCGTCAGCGAGGCGAGTGCGTTGCTCGCCGAGCAATTCGTCGAGAGTGCGCGAGGTAAAGTCGTGGACCAGGATACGGCTGGCGGTGCTGCGAATCAGGGTCGGCACGTCCGCGCTGTGGTAGGTGGCGGCCAGCGCGGCCTGGTCGGTGAGGCCGATGCGGTAGACAAACCGCACATCCATATTGACGATCTGGAAGCTCTGCTTGTCGCCGCTGCTGCTGGCGATCACCTGGGATTTGTCATTCACATGGCTGGCGTCCCACAACCGATTGGCGATCAACGGCGCCGGGCCCTCGGCAGGCGCCAGTTCCGGCGCAGCCGCTTCGCTGACGCTGGTGGCCAACTCATGCACCACGCCATTTTCCACGTTGATGACACGGCCTAACGGCCAGGGTAGACCGGCATGCAGGCCGGGCCCGAACACCTCGACGGGCTTGCCAAAGCGTTCATAAATCCCACGCCCCTGCAGCGGCACTTCATGCACGCCGGTCAGTATCCAGCCGACAGCCAGCACCACCAGCAGCACCGGGAAGAATGCACGGCGCATGTAGGTAAACGCCCAGATCTGGCGCAGGTCGATGCCGAAGCGGTTGTGCAGTTCATGCTGCAAGGCGAGTAACGGTTGCGGCGGCCAGCGCAGCAGATCGGCAATAAAGTTCTGCGCCATCAAGCGCGGTTCAAGGCGCGGTTGGCGCGGGCTGAACAGCGACAGCACGGCCCGAAGCAGAAACTCCAGCGCCACCAGGGCGGGCAACAGTCCGATCAGTGTGGCGAGGCGCAGCGGCCAGACAGACGCTGCGCCGGCAAACAGCAGGCAGATCGCGCTGACCACCAGGCACACAATCGCCACCCGGCTCAACTGTGCCAATTGCGCGGCTTCCGGCCATTGCGTGGCGGTTTCCTGAGCCAGGCGCCGCTCGAACACCAGCAGACCAAACGCCAGTGCCAAGCCGAGCGCGGCACCGACACTGGCCGACTGCCCCACCGCCGCGGCGGGCAGCGCCAGGTTCCAGAACTCGATAACACTCACCAGCGCCAGCAGCGCCCAACCGCACAGCCACAACACCGGCGCACCGATCTGGGCCAGCAGGCCACTGCCCAGGCGGTTGGCCAGGCTTCGATGCCAGGTGACGGGCTCGTCGGGCTGTTCGGTTAACGCCGCCACCGGTTCTTCCAGCGCCTGGGCACGCCAATCGGCGACCCACCACGCCGACTGCAACCCGGCCACCAGCACCAGCAGCGCCGACGCACAGTTGATCAACACCACCGGCCAGATCGATAGCGGCGCAAACAGCGCGACAAACAGCGCCAGCACCCAACCGGCAACGGCCAGGGCCGTCAGGCTGATGCCGGCTTGGCGCAATCGACGGGCATGGAACAGCCCTTGCTGAAAACGCGGCAGGCCTTCCACCGAAGCGCCGTCAGCCTCTAGATCCACTTGCATCTACTTAACGCCCAGTTGTACACAATTCGTTACGATATAACACGCAGCGTGAAATTTTTGTTCGAAACCCGTGTAAACCCCCTGCGGGAGTGGGCTTGCCCACGATGGCGGTCTGTCAGTTATCGCTGTTCACCCTTACCCACCGCATTCGCGGACCGGCCCGCTCGCTGATTTGTCCGGCGACGCCTTCGATAGCGTGACACCCCCCCCATAAACACGCGCCATCACTGGTGCAGGCCATGAATAATCGGCACACTCCAAACCAGTTTTTCGCGGGCTCACGGACAAGGAAGCGTCACTCCCCATGATTTCGATCTATCAGCTCAAGCCGCGTTTTCAAAACCTGCTGCGCCCCCTCGTGCAGCGCCTCTACGACAACGGCACCACCGCCAACCAGATCACCGTCCTGGCCGGCGTGGTTTCCCTGTTGGTCGGCCTGCTGATCGCCAGCTTCGCTCAACACCGGTGGCTGTTTGCGCTGATCCCGTTGTGGATGATCCTGCGCATGGCCCTCAACGCCATCGACGGCATGCTCGCGCGTGAATTTGGCCAGCAGTCTCGCCTGGGCGCCTACCTCAATGAACTGTGCGACGTCATCGCCGACAGCGCGCTGATCCTCCCCTTCGCGCTGATCCCCGGCGTGAGCCTGGCGCCGGTGCTGCTGGTGGCGCTGCTGGCGGTATTCAGCGAATACGCCGGCGTGCTCGGGCCCATGGTCGGTGCGTCGCGCCGCTATGACGGGCCGATGGGCAAGAGTGACCGGGCCTTCGTCCTCGGCGTGTTGGCCACCGGTGTTGCACTGGGTTGGCTCGGCGCGGGCTGGGTCGACACCGTGATGTGGCTGGTCGCCGCCCTGCTCGCCTACACCCTGGTCAACCGGGTGCGCCAGGGCCTCAAGGAACACTCAGATACTCCACCGATTGCATAAGGATTTTTGCGATGCGCGAACAGCAAGAGCACACCTTCAGTACCCATGATGGCGTCGAGCTTTTCTATCGGCACTGGCCGGCTACTGCGCCTGCGGGCGATAAGCCGCGCAAGGCGATCCTGCTGTTCCATCGCGGTCATGAACATTCGGGGCGCATCGCGCACCTGGTGGATGAACTCGACCTGCCGCAATTCGACTTCTTCGCCTGGGACGCCCGCGGCCACGGTCAATCACCGGGCGCGCGCGGCGACAGCCCGAGCTTCGCCACCAGCGCCCGCGACGTGCAGACCTTCTGCGAGCATATCGGCGCGGCTTACAGCATCGAGGAAGAAAACTTCGCGGTGGTCGCGCAAAGCGTCGGCGCGGTTATCGCAGCCACTTGGGTGCATGACTACGCGCCGAAAATCCGCGCGCTGGTACTCGCCTCGCCGGCGTTCAAGGTCAAGCTGTACGTGCCGTTCGCACGGCCAGGGCTGGCGCTGATGCGCAAGTTTCGCGGCAACTTTTTCGTCAACAGCTACGTCAAGGCCAAGTTCCTCAGCCATGACCCTGAGCGCGTGGCGTCCTACGACAGCGACCCGCTGATCACCAAGGCCATCTCGGTCAATGTGCTGCTTGGCCTGTACGAAGCGGCCGACCGCGTCGTGGCCGATGCCCAGGCGATCCAGGTGCCGACCCAACTGTTGATCTCCGGCTCCGACTTTGTGGTGCACCGCAAACCCCAGCAGCAGTTTTTCGACCGCCTTGGCAGCCTGAAAAAAGAGCTGCATATCCTTCCCGGTTTCTTCCACGACACCCTTGGCGAACGCGACCGCGCGGTGGCCGTGAGCAGTGCCCGGCGCTTTATCCTGCAGAATTTCACCCAGCCGCTGGACCGCGCTTGCCTGCTGGACGCCGACAAGCTGGGTGCCACCTGCGCCGAGTCCGAAGCCCTCGCCGCGCCGCTGCCGCGCAATTCCCTGCGCGACCTGTACTGGCGCCTGACCCGCGCCAGCATGGGTCTGGGCAAGAACCTGTCGGACGGGGTGAAACTCGGTTTCGACACCGGCTTCGACTCCGGCAGTACCCTGGATTACGTGTACCGCAATAAGCCCACCGGCAAAGGCGGGCTGGGGCGGATGATCGACACCAATTACCTCAACTCCATCGGCTGGCGTGGCATTCGCCAGCGCAAGTTGAATGTCGAAGAACTGCTGCGCCTGGCCATGACCCGGCTACGCGATCAGCAGCGCGAAGTGCGCATCGTCGACATCGCCGCCGGCCACGGCCGCTACATCCTGGAAGCCTTGCAGGGTGTGTCGCCGCTGCCGGAGTCGATCCTGCTGCGCGACTACAGCGACATCAACGTGCGCGACGGTGGCGCCCTGATCCGCGAGAAGGGCCTGGGAGATATCGCGCAGTTCATCAAAGGCGATGCGTTCGACCGACTGGACCTGGCCGCACTGGACCCCAAGCCGACGCTGGCGGTGGTGTCCGGGCTGTATGAATTGTTTGCCGACAACGGCATGGTCGGCGGCTCACTGGCGGGCCTCGCCGAGGCCGTGGAGCCTGGCGGTTATCTGGTCTACACCGGCCAGCCGTGGCACCCGCAGCTGGAACTGATCGCCCGTGCGCTGACCAGCCATCGCCAGGGCCAGGCCTGGGTGATGCGCCGCCGCAGCCAGGCGGAAATGGACCAATTGGTGGAAGCCGCCGGTTTCCGCAAGATCACCCAGCGTGTGGACGAGTGGGGCATCTTTACCGTGTCCCTGGCACAGAAGATCTGAACATGCGCGAACCCGGCCTGTTAAAGCCAGCGGTGCTATGGCTGCTGCTGTTGGCGCCGCTGTTTTTCAGTACCTATGGCTTCGCCACCTGGGTCACCAGCCAGCGCAGCGACGTCGGCACGCTGGTGTTCGACTGGGAAACCCATATGCCCTTCTGGGCCTGGACCATCGTGCCCTACTGGTCCATCGACCTGCTCTACGGTTTCTCGCTGTTGCTGCCCAACAGCCGTCACGAACTCAAGCAACATGCCCTGCGCCTGTTGACGGCGCAGGTCATCGCGGTGAGTTGCTTCCTGATCTGGCCGCTGCGCTTCACCTTCGAACGCCCGGAACTGGACGGCGTGTTTGGCTGGCTGTTCGCCGTGCTGGCGGGGTTCGACAAGCCGTTCAACCAGGCGCCCTCGCTGCACATCGCGCTGCTGGTGATCCTGTGGGTCATGTACCAACGCCATACGCAGGGCTTCTGGCGCTGGGTGGTGCATGGCTGGTTCGCGTTGATCGGGATTTCAGTGCTGACCACTTATCAACACCACTTTATCGACTTACCCACAGGCGCCCTCGCCGGTTGGCTGTGCGTGTGGTTGTGGCCGCTGGAGCACCCCAGCCCGCTATTGAATGCGCGGCTGACGCGAGACCCGAAGCGCTGGCGGTTGGGCGCGCGCTACGGCCTCGGCGCCCTGGTGTTGGTCATCCTGGCCTTTGGGCTGGGCGGCGGTTGGTTGTGGCTGCTGTGGCCAGCGGTTTCATTAGCCCTGGTCAAGGCCAATTACTTCGTGCTCGGTGCTGCAGGCTTCCAGAAACGCGCCGATGGCCGGCTCACACCCGCCGCCCGCTGGCTGTACGCGCCTTACCTCGCGGGCGCGTGGGTCAATTCACGACTGTGGACACGCAAACATCCACAGCCTGATCTGATTGTGGATAACGTCTGGCTCGGCAGGATTCCCAGCACCGACGAGCAAGAGTCGTTCAAGGCCATTGTCGACCTGTGCGCCGAATTGCCGATTAATCCACAGAGCCGCGCTTATCAGAATGTGCCCGTGCTGGACCTGATCGCACCGACGCCCGAACAATGCCTGCAAGCCGCACACGCCATCGAACGTCTGCGCCAGAACGGGCCGCTGCTGGTGTGCTGCGCCCTCGGCTACTCACGCAGCGCCACCGCCGTCGCTGCCTGGCTGCTGCACAGCGGCCGCGCGGCCACGGTGGATGACGCGCTGGCTATTATTCGTGCAGCGCGTACCCGTGTAGTCCTGCACCCCGCTCACCGTAAAGCTCTGGAGGGTTTGCCCCATGCCCGCTGATATGGAATTGCAGGTCGTCGCCAGCCTGCTACGCCGTGGTCGTTCGCTGGATCAGTTATCCACAGGCCTGACCGTGGTCGGTGTGTTATTCGGCTTGGCCCAGTTGTTGATGGCGAGTATTTCGACCATCTGCCTGCTGCTCAGCCTGTGGATGATTATCCTCGGGCTGCTGCAAAAGTACTGGGCACTGCGCGTGGCCTTTGATGCCGACCTCTTCGCGCTGCTCGCCCGCGACACCGATCGCACCGCAGACCTCGACCACGCCCTGCAAACCCTTGGCCTGCAATCGGCCAAGCGCGCGGGCCGCCCCTGGACCGAGCGCCGTCGCGGCGCCCTCAAACTGCTGCGCAAACAAGCCTGGCTGCTGGGCGCGCAAGCGCTGCTGACCCTCGCCGTGATCCTCGCCAGCCCCTGGCTGCCCTTCGCCGGATAAGGAATCCCCATGTTCGAACCCGTGGTCGCCACGCTGATTACCTCCATGGCCCGCACCGTCACCGGCGCCCGCAGCCTGTGGCTGGGCTGCGCGCCGGTGCCGGTGCAGCGCATTTACTTCGCCAACCACAGCAGCCACGGCGATTTCGTGCTGTTGTGGGCGTCGTTGCCGCAAAACCTGCGCAAATTCACGCGCCCGGTAGCCGGCAGCGATTACTGGAACAAAAGCGCAGTACGCCGCTACATCATCAACCGCGTGTTCAATGGCGTGCTGATCGACCGCGAGCGCAAGGACCCTGTGGATAACCCCTTGCAGCCCATGCTCGATGCGCTGGAGGGTGGAGACTCGTTGATCATCTTCCCCGAAGGCACACGCAATCTGGAAGACGGCCTGTTGCCGTTCAAAAGCGGCCTGTATCACTTGGCGAAAAGTTACCCACAGGCCGAGTTGATCCCGGTGTGGATCGCCAACCTCAACCGCGTCATGCCCAAGGGCCGCGTGCTGCCGCTGCCTCTGCTGTGCACCACCAGCTTCGGCGCCCCGCTGCAATTGGCCGAAGGCGAAGACAAAGCCGCGTTCCTCGCCCGTACCCGCGATGCTCTGCTCGCCCTTGCCCCGGAGCATTCCTGAGATGGATAGCCAAACCCTGATGTTGTTCGGCGGGATCGGCGCGATCCTGGTACTCGCCTCGCTGATCGGCCTGGTCCTCAAACTGCGCACGCGTGGCACGCCGAATGCGGTGATCGAGAACCTCAACGCGCGCATCAACGCCTGGTGGGTGATGGTGGTCGTGATCGGCATCGCCTTCTGGCTCGGTACCGGCGCGGTGATCCTGCTGTTCTACGCGGTCTCGTTCTACGCCCTGCGCGAATTCCTCACCCTCACGCCTACCCGCCGCAGCGACTACCCGGCCCTGGTGGCCGCGTTCTACCTGGCCCTGCCGCTGCAATACCTGTTGATCTACTCGGACTGGTACGGGCTGTTCTCGATCTTCATCCCGGTGTACGTGTTCCTGCTGCTGCCGATCCTCGCCTCCCTTGGCGGCGACACCACGCACTTCCTGGAGCGCGCCTCGAAGGTGCAGTGGGGCCTGATGATCGCGGTGTTCTGCGTGTCGTTCGTTCCGGCCCTGCTGACCCTCGACATCCCTGGCTATGAGGGCCGCA
Organism: Pseudomonas sp. PS01298; assembly: GCF_029959745.1. Taxonomy (NCBI): domain Bacteria; kingdom Pseudomonadati; phylum Pseudomonadota; class Gammaproteobacteria; order Pseudomonadales; family Pseudomonadaceae; genus Pseudomonas; species Pseudomonas sp. PS01298. The sequence continues at coordinate 103,032 of NZ_JASCPP010000001.1, forward strand.
ACCTCTTGCTGATCGCCTACCTGGTGATCGTGGTGCAACTCTCGGACGTGCTGCAGTACGTGTGCGGCAAGCTGTTCGGCAAGCACAAGATCGCGCCCAACCTGTCGCCGTCCAAGACCGTTGAAGGGTTTATCGGCGGGGTTTTGCTCTCCTCGCTGATCGGCGCCGCGCTGTGGTGGACCACGCCGTTCAACCCGTGGCAGTCGTTTTTGATCGCATTGCTGATCAACCTGCTGGGCTTTGCCGGCGGCATCGTGATGTCGGCGATCAAGCGCGACCGCGGCGTGAAAGACTGGGGGCACATGATCGAAGGGCACGGCGGCATGCTGGATCGGCTGGATTCGGTGTGTTTTGCCGCGCCGATCTTCTTCCACCTCGTGCGCTACTGGTGGACCTGAAAAATCCTAAGGAGCCGGCTTGCCGGCGATGACGGTCTTGAACACTGCATGAAATTCGCAGGCCTCATCGCTGGCACCCCGACGCCTACGGATCATTAGCCTGGCAAATGCCCGAGCGGCAACGCCCCCGGCGTTTTCACGGTCTGGATCGCGAAGTTGCTGCGGATATCCCTCACGCCCGGCAGCTTCAGCAGGCTGCCGGTGACGAACCGCTCATAGCCACGCAAGTCCGGTACCACCACCTGCAGCAGAAAGTCCGACTCGCCCGAGACCAGGAATGCCGAGATCACCTCGGGCAGCGCAGTGACCGCCTCGCGAAAGGCGTTGGCCTCGGTGTCGTTATGCCGCTCCACTTTCACCCCGACAAATACCATCATGCCCAGCCCCACTTCATCGCGGTCGAGCGTGGCCTGGTAGCCGCGAATCACGCCGGCCTCTTCGAGCAGGCGCACACGCCGCAGACACGGTGAGGCAGACAGGCCGATTTCGTCGGCCAGTTGCACGTTGCTCAGGCGGCCGTCGCGTTGCAGGGCCTCGAGAATCTTGCGATCAAACGTATCGAGTTTGAGAGTTGGCATAAGTGAATGGCCGGTAGCTTATTCAGTGGCAGAGAATGCCAAGACTAGACGCTTTTCTGGCGTATTACGCAAGCACCTGCCCCGCCCTCGCGCCCTAGAATCAGTCGACCAAATACGGGGGTGGAACATGGCGGAACTCTGGTTGTTTTTGATGGCCCTGTCGGTGGCGTATCTGTTGCCGGGGCCGGACATGATCCTGTTGCTGCAGACCGGCGCACGCCAGGGCAAGGCCCTCGCGCTGACCACGGCGATCGGGCTGGGGATTGCCCGGGCGTGCCATGTGGCGCTGGCAGGCATGGGCCTGGCGACCTTGTTCAAAGTGGCGCCGTGGACATTCGATGTGGTGCGCCTGGGCGGCGCGGCCTATCTGCTATGGCTGGGGGTTCAATGCTTGCGCGCGAATATGCTGCCGTCCCTCGCCAACGCGAACACGCCGCCAACGCTGCATGCCTGGCGCACGGCGTTTCAACGCGGCCTGCTCACCAACCTGCTCAACCCCAAGGCGCTGTTGTTCTGCTCGGTATTGCTGCCGCAATTCATCAACCCGCAGGCTGGGCCGGTGGCAATGCAGTTTGCGTGGTTGGGGGTGATGCTGGTGAGCGTCGGTTTCGCCTTCGACTGTTGTTATGCCCTGACGGGTGCGCGCATCGGCCATTGGCTGGCGCGTAATCGCTCGGCGCAGCGTATGCAGCAGTGGTTGTTCGGCAGTCTTCTGATCGGTTTTGCGGTGCGCCTCACTTTTGTGCAACACGCCTAGCGGTACGGCGTATCGGCGTCATCTTTTGTATCAAAGACGCGTGTAAGATACGCCGCACTTAGCCAGGGATGCTCACCATGTTCGATTCGTTCAAAGCGATCAGCCGCCGTATCAGCGCTGTGTTGTTGACTGTGGTGGGGGCCGTTTTCGGCCAATGGCATCCGCCGCTCTGGCTCCGTGCGATCGGCCGTGGCGTGGCGAACCTGGGGCACAAGGCCCGTGCCTATCCGCGTCAGGCTGGCGCCGGCGTAGTGGGCCTGGTGTTGCTGGCGGCCGCGGGGTTCTACGGCTGGCACTGGTATTCCAACCTGCCGCAGCCCCACACCGTGGGGTATTCGCTGCACAAGCCCAACCTGACCGACTACACCCAGCAGCCGCCGGTTGTGGATAACCTGCAAGTACGCTTCGCCGAATCCGTGGCCCCGCTGGCCGCCATTGGCAAGCCGGTGACCGAAGGCATCACCCTGAACCCCTCCGTGGCCGGTGCCTGGCGCTGGTCCGATGACCGCACCTTGCTGTTCGTGCCGGAAAAGGACTGGCCGGTAGACGCCCATTACACCCTCGACCTGGCCAAGAAAAACCTGCTGGCCGATGGCGTGCTCCTCAGCCAATACAGCAGCCAGTTTTCCACCCAACCGTTCCGCGCCACCCTGGCGCAAAACGAGCTGTACCAGGACCCGTCCAACCCGACGCTGAAACAGCTGGTGGCAACCTTCCATTTTTCCCACCCCGTTGATGAAGACAGCCTGCGCAAGCGTGTCTCGGTGACCCTCGGCAAAGGCCTGGCCTACCGCGACGCCCAATTGCCCAACCGCCCGGAAATCACCTTCGACGAGAAAAAACTCAACGCCTACGTACGCTCCGCCGCCCTGGCCACACCGCTGGAAAGCACGCCGGTCAGCGCCAAGCTCGACGAAGGCATCAAGGCGCGCGACGGCGGTAACGCCAGCGCCGCAGCGCTGGTGGCGGAAGTCACCGTGCCCGGCCGCTACCGCCTGACCTTTACCGGCGCCGACGTCAGCTTTGTGGATAACGCGCGCGGCGAGCCCGAGCCGGTGCTGATGTTCAGCAGCTCCAGCGCCGTAGCCGATGACACCATCGCCGGTAAGGTGCAGGCCTGGCTGTTGCCGGAAAAAGCCCAGGACGACACGCGCCCCTACAACAGCAACGACATCGACGACGCCCTGCTCGCCCGCAGCAGCAAAATCACCTTGACCCACGTGCCCAGCGTCGAACCGTTGAACACCCTGCACGCCTTCAAATTCAAGGCCCCGGCCGGTCGCGCCGTGTATGTGCGCGTGCCCGCCAACCTCGAAGCCATCGGTGGCTACCTGGCGAAAAATCCGACAGCGTCGCTGCTCAGCATGCCCGCGTATCCGCGCACCTTGCAGTTCCTGTCCGACGGCGCGCTGCTCAGCCTCAATGGCGAAAAACGCCTGGGCTTCATGGCTCGCGGCGTGCCCGGCGCGCATGTGGAAATCGCCCGCCTGCTGCCCAACCAATTGCAACACCTGGTGGACCAGAGCAGCGGCAGCTTTGCGCGGCCTAACTTCGGCAACGAATACTTCGACCGTATGGTCGAGCGTCAGGCACTGGATATTCCGCTGTCGTCCTCGGACCCTGCGAAAACTGTCTACGACAACGTCGATCTCAGTCACTACCTCACCGCCAATGGCGGCCGTCGCGGCATTTTCGTACTCAAGCTCAGCCCGCAGGATGACCCCGCAACGCGCACATTCGAGTACGAGCGCAGCAGCACCAGCGATCTGCGTTTTATCGTGGTGACCGACCTTGGGATCATCGCCAAGCGCTCCAGCGACGGCAGCCATGATGTGTACGTGCAGTCCATCGGCAGCGGTTCGCCGGTGGCGGATGCGCAAGTCGACATCATTGGCCGCAACGGTTTGCCGGTGAGCAGCGGCCATACCGACGCCGAAGGCCACGTGCATTTCGCCAAGCTGGATGAACTGCGCCGTGAGAAAACGCCGCTGATGTATGTGGTCACTCGCGGCAATGACCAGTCGTTCCTGCCGATTGCCCGTCAGTCCCAACAACTGGATTTATCGCGCTTCGACGTCGGCGGTCTGGAAGAAGACGGTGCGGTTGATCGTCTCAGCGCCTACCTGTTCACCGACCGTGGGCTGTACCGGCCCGGCGAAACCGCGCACCTGGGCATGATCGTGCGCAGCGGCAACTGGAAAGGCGCCCTGCAAGGCCTGCCGGTGGAGCTGCAAATCACCGACCCACGTGGCCTGGAAGTGATTCGCCAGCCGCTGAAGCTGTCCGCCAGCGGTTTTGAAACCTTTGATTTCCCCAGCAGCGAAGTAGCCCCCGCCGGCGACTACACCGCGACCTTGCAGTTGATCGGCGAGAAGCAGACCCGCACCGACCTGGGCAGTGTCAGTTTCAAAGTCCGCGACTTCGAGCCGGACCGCATGAAGGTCAGCCTGAGCCTGCACGACACCCCGGTGCAGGGCTGGATCCCACCTGACCAGGTGGTGGCCAAAGTCACTGCGATGCACTTGTTCGGTGCCCCGGCATCCGGTCGGCGTGTCACCGCAAAAATGTCCCTGAGCCCCACGCTCGCGGCCTTCGACCGTTACCCCGATTACCGCTTCCGCCTCAACGATGCCTTGGAGGAAGCCAGCACCGAAGACCTGGCCGAGACCACCGTCGACGACAACGGCCAGGCCGTGCTCGACCTCAACCTGCAACGCTTCGCCAACAGCACCTATCGCCTGCAGGTGATGACCCAGGTGTTCGAGGCTGAAGGCGGCCGCAACGTGGCCGCGCAAAGTGCCGTGCTGGTGTCATCCGCGCCCTACCTGGTGGGTGTGAAAAGTCAGGATTCGCTGTCGTACGTCGCCAAGGACGCCCCACGCCAGGTGCAATGGCTGGCCGTCGCGCCGGACCTCACGCCACTGGCAGTGGACGGCCTGACCAGCGAAGTGGTCGAGCACCGCTACGTGTCGGTACTGGTGAAACAGTCCAACGGCACCTACAAATACGAGTCGCGCATCAAGAACATCAGCCAACCCGCCTCACCGCTGGTGATGACCCAGGAAGGCGCCAAGCAGACGCTGAACACCGGCACGCCGGGTGATTTCACCCTGCAACTCAAAGACGCCAACGGCAACCTGCTCAACCAGATCGACTACAGCGTGGCCGGCCGTGGCAACACTTCGCGCTCGCTGGAACGCAACGCCGAGCTGCAATTGCGCCTGGATAAACGCAGCTACGCCACCGGCGAGGAGATCGCGATCAGCATCCGCGCGCCGTACACCGGCGCCGGCTTGATCACCATCGAGCGCGACAAGGTCTACACCCAGCAGTGGTTCAAGGCCGACAGCACCAACAGCGTGCAACATATCCGCGTTCCGGCAGGGCTTGAGGGCAATGCCTACGTCAACGTGCAGTTCGTGCGGGACATCGGTTCGTCCGAGGTCTATATGAGCCCGCTGTCCTACGGTGTGGTGCCCTTCAGCATCAACCTGGATGCGCGGCGCATGGCACTGAAGGTCGAAGGCCCGGCGAAGATCGAACCGGGGCAGACCCTGGACATCAAGGTCAACGCCGACCGTCCGGGCCGCGCGGTGGTGTACGTGGTGGACGAAGGCATCCTGCAAGTGGCGCGCTACCAGACGCCGGACCCGCTGGGCTTCTTCTTCCAGAAGCGGGCGCTGGAGGTCGGCACCAGTCAGATCCTTGACCTGATCCTGCCGGAATTCAGCCGCCTGCTCAGTGGGGCAGCGCCGGGTGGCGATACCGAAGGCGCCCTGGCCAACCACCTCAACCCCTTCAAGCGCAAACACCAGCCGCCAGTGGCCTGGTGGTCGGGCCTGGTGGACCTGCCGGCGGGTGAAACCGTGCTGCATTACCAGGTGCCGGACAGCTTCAACGGCAAGTTGCACCTGTTTGCGGTGGCGGTGGATGCCGACAGCGTCGGCGTCAGCGAGGCCAACACCGAGGTGCGCGGGCCGATTGTGATCACCCCGAACGTGCCGGCCTTCGTGGCCCCGGGCGATGTGTTCAACGTCAGTGCCGGGGTGTTCAGTAACCTCGACGCGGCGGCGGACGTGAAGTTTGAAGTGCAGACCAGCGCCGGCCTGGTGGTACAGGGCGACAAGGGCAGCACCTTGTCCCTGCAACCGCGCAAGGAAGGCACCGCCGAGTTCAAGATCAAGGTCGGCGACACCCTCGGTTCGGCGGACCTGCGTTTTGTCGCGGTGCTGCCGGATGGCAAACGTATCCAGGTCGCCGAAACTACCTCGATCCGCCCATTGAGCGAGCATCGCGTGGCCCTGAGCCTGGGCCGCTTCGACAGCGCCAGCAAAGAGCTCAAGCCCACCCGCGAACTGTTCAGTCAATTGCGCGACGTGCAACTGGGTGTGGCGGCCTCGCCATTGGTGTGGGCCAACGGCCTCAAGCATTACCTGGATGACTACGGCTATGCCTGCACCGAGCAACTGGTGTCCAAGGCCATGCCGGCATTGATCTGGGGCGGCAATGCACCAGAGGCCGAACAGGCCTTCGGCAGCGCGGTACGCATGCTGCGCCAGCGCCAGAACCAGGCCGGCGGCTTCGGTTTGTGGGCGGCCAACCCGGACGTGGCGCCGTATGCCAGCCTGTACGCCACCGACTTCCTGATTGAAGCCCGGGAACGTGGGCTGCCGGTTCCCGAAGACCTGCTGGTGCGCTCGAATGCCTATCTGACAGACCTGGCCAACGGCCCGAGCGAAGGCCTGTCGGAATTGCGCAACCGTGCCTACGCCAGTTACCTGCTGAGCCGTCAGGGGATTCTCGTCAGCGGCGCCTTGAGCGATATCCGCGAACGCTACGAAAGCTACTTCAAGGACACCTGGCAGAACGACCTCGGCGCCGCTTACCTGGCCGCCAGTTACAAGCTGCTCAAGCAGGATCGCCAGGCCGATACGTTGTTCCGCGAGATCCCATGGCGTTCGCTTGTGGATAAGTGGGAAAGCGATGGCCTGTACTACGACCCGCTGGTGCATGACGCCGAGCATCTGCACCTGCTGGCGCGGCACTTCCCCGAACTGCTGGACGATGTGCCGGTAGCGTTGCTGGATAAACTCGGTAAGCGCCTCAACGAGCAACGTTACAACTCGCTGTCGGCCGCCCTGTTGCTGCGCGCTCTGGACAACTATGGCCAGCGCGCGCAAAGCGACATGACCCTGAAGGCCACCGCCTGGCTGGGCGACAAACAGCAACAATTGCTGGAAATGGCCGGCCAGCCGCCACGCGCTGCCGTGCCGGGTGCCACGCAAAAGCTGGTGATGGAAAAATCTGACGGCCCGGCGGCGTTCTACATGCTCAGCGAGGCCGGTTTCGACAAGGGCGCCAAGCTCAAGCCAATCACCAATGGCCTGGAGATCATCCACGAATACCTCGACCTCAAGGGCGAGCCGGTAAGTAAAGTGGCGGTGGGCGACGAGTTCCTGGTGCGCTTGCGCCTGCGCGCCACCGACCGTGACCAAGTGCAGCAAGTCGCCGTGGTCGACTTGCTGCCGGGTGGCGTCGAGCCTGTGTATAACTTGCCGCCGGAGCCGGAAGCCGCCAGTGCCGAGGAAAGTGAAGGAGAGGAATCCGAGTACGTGGAAGCCAGCGACGAAGAGGCCGACATCTGGCAGGCGCCGATCGGCGAAACCGAGCTTAGTAACTGGCAGCCGGAGTACGTGGATGTCCGCGATGATCGGGTGGTGTTGTACGGCACTGCGCTGCGCGACGTAGGTACTTTCGTTTACCGCGTGCGCGCCACCAACGCAGGCACCTTCAATACACCTCCGGCCTACGCCGAAGGCATGTACGAAACCACCCTGCAAGGGCGCGGCAAAGTAGGCCAGCTTGAAATTACCAAGCCTTAAACGCCTGACGCCGCTGCTGGCAGCGGCGCTGGTGCTGGCGGGGTTGCGGCTGTGGCCCCATGCCCCGCTGGAGCAGGCCGTGACCTCATCACGGGTGGTATTGGCCGACGACGGCTCGCTGTTGCGCATGACCCTCGCGCAGGACGGCCAATACCGTTTATGGCTGCCGCTGGAGCGCATGTCGCCATCACTGGTCGAGGCCCTGCTGCTCAAGGAAGACCGTAATTTCTACTGGCACCTGGGGGTCAATCCTCCGGCGTTGCTGCGCGCAGCCATGGCGACCTACACCGGTGGCCAGCGCCAGGGCGGCTCGACCCTGAGCATGCAACTGGCGCGGCGCCTGTGGGATCTCAACACCCGGCAAGTACCGGGCAAACTGCAGCAGATCGCCCTGGCCCTGTGGCTGGAAGCACGCTACAGCAAGCACGACATCCTCGAGGCGTACCTGAACCTGGCACCGATGGGCGGCAATATTGAAGGCGCCGAGGCGGCCAGCCGGATTTATTTCGGCAAGTCGGCGGCGCAGTTGTCGCTGTCCGAAGCCCTGGCGTTGGCGGTGATCCCCCAGCAACCGGGGCGGCGTGCGCGCTTCGGGCCGTCGCTGCAAAACGCGCGGCTGAGGCTGATGGCCGACTGGCGTGAAACTTATCCACAGGACGCGCGCAACGCCAGTTTGCTCGACCTGCCCCTGGAAGCGCGCAACCGCCAGCAGATCCCGTTTCTGGCACCGCACCTGAGCGAGCAACTGCTGGCATCCCAGACCGGTAATGAGCTGAACAGCACCCTTAACCTGCCACTTCAGCAATTGCTGGAACGCTTGATCACCGGCTTTATCGCCGAGCGCCGCAGCACCGGGGTGGAGAACGCCACCGCGATCCTGATCGATAGCCGCGACCAGAGCGTCAAGGCCCTGGTGGGCTCGGCGGATTACTTATCCACAAGCCTGCATGGCCAGGTCAACGGCGTGCTGGCGCGGCGCTCGCCGGGCTCGACCCTCAAGCCGTTCCTGTATGGGCTGGCGCTGGATCAGGGGGTGATTCATCCGATGAGTATCCTCAAAGATCTGCCGAGTAATTTTGGCTACTTCCAGCCGGAAAATTTCGACGGCAGTTTTGTCGGGCCGCTGACGGCGCGGGATGCCTTGATCCGTAGTCGCAATATTCCGGCGGTGTGGCTGGCCAGCCAGGTGAGGTCGCCTTCGCTGTATGGCTTGTTGCAACGGGCCGGTATCAAGGGCCTGCGGGGTGAAAGCCATTACGGCCTGGCCCTGGCCCTGGGTGGCGGTGAGATGACCCCGGAAGAACTCGCGGGGCTGTATGTAATGCTGGCCGGCGATGGGCATCTACGGCCATTGCGCTATCTGCAGGAGCAACCACAGACCACCGGTGCGCAACTGCTTACCCCCCAGGCCGCGTTTATGGTGCGCGACATGCTGCGCCGCAATCCGCGTCCGGATGGCTTGCCCGGCCGCCATTGGCGCACCGCCTGGAAAACCGGCACCTCCTGGGGCTTTCACGATGCCTGGAGTGCCGGTTTGGTCGGCCCGTATGTGCTGGTGGTGTGGGTGGGCAACTTCGATGGGCGGCCGAACCCGGCGTTCATCGGCGCCAAAACCGCCGCGCCACTGTTCTTCCGTATCGCCGACGCCCTGCCCCTGGCCTTGCCCAATGTGCTGATCAAGCCTGACAAGCCGCCCGCCGGGCTGGTGCGTATCGACGTGTGCGCAGCCTCCGGCGAGCTGCCCAACCGCTGGTGTCCACAGACCCGCAAGACCTGGTACATCCCCGGCGTCTCACCGATACGCGTCTCCAACCTGCACCGCCCGGTGCTGATCGACACCCGCACCGGCAAGGCCGCGTGCCCGCCGTTCGAGGCACAGTACACCCGCGAGGAAGTCTTCGAGTTCTGGCCCAGCGACATACAACGCCTGTACCACGCCGCCGGCCTGCCGCGCCGCACGCCGCCCACGGTGATGAAAAACTGCCAGCCCAACCGCCTCAGCGACCAGAGCGAAGCGCCGCAGATTCGCTCGCCCCTGACCCAGGTAAGCTACCAGTTACGCCTGTCACAGCCTCAGGAAAGCATCCCACTGAACGCCAACGCCGCCAGCGATGCGGCGACCCTGTACTGGTTCGTCGACCAGACCCTGATCGGCCAGGGCCCGCCGCAAACCACACTGAATTGGCGACCGGGCAAGTCGGGGGAATACCGGCTGCGGGTCAGTGATGATCAGGGCCGCAGCGCGAGTCGCGGGCTAAAAGTGGAGTTTGTGCCCTGATCAGGCGTCTTCGTCGCCGAAACTGGCTTTGCCCACGCGTTTGGCAAAATGGTTGTACGCCGCGCCCAGCTTGCGCTGCTCGAAGATCGAGAACACCAGGGTGCCGACCAAGATCAGCATCCACACCAGAAACAACTTCAGCGTATCCACCTGGGCCACGAACAGCAGCAAGGTGACCACGCCGCCAATCACCATGCCCAGCCCGGTCCACGCACCCAACACCCGGGCCACGGCCATGCGGATGCCCTTGGGCAGCACCAGGCGGGTCGCCATCAGCACCACGATCATCGCCAGGAAGAAGCCAAAGGCCGCCATGAACGGAATCTGGAAACCGCCCTCGCGATATAACCAGGCCAGCAATTTATACACAGGGCCAAGCTCGACCATCTGTTGATAAGTGTCCGGCCCCGGCAAATGCAGTTGGGCAATGTGTTCGGGCGTGAGGGCCATGATGCCCACGCCGATCAGCCCCACGCAGGCCGCGTAGAAGCCAGCGGCGCGCCACAGCGGCGCGAGGACCCGACGGTTTTCCACATCCTCAGTCAGCGCTACACCGAACACCGCCTTGGGCTGTTTGCCCTGGGCAATCACGCGCAGGCCGTCGCGTTCGCAGGCATCGCCGATAAGCATCACATCAAGGTCCTGGCTGAGCAGTATTTCACCCTGGCGGCGGGAGCTGCCCATCGGCTGGTAATCGTCAGGCGACTTGTTGCCGAACAGATCAATACCCTCGGCAATCACCCGGATTTCGCCGCTGGCGTCCTGCAGGCTGAAGTCATTGCAGCGCGCCTCGCCCGAAGCCCGGCTCCAGCTCCAATGCCCGTCGTCGTCCTTCTTGCCGTCTTCGATGATCAACACGTAGCCCGCGCAGGGCTTGCCATACACCGGCGACAGCAGCGGCTTATCCACAACCACCTTGCCGCGCAGTTCCACCAACCCCATCGCCAGCGAGCGGATCTGGCTGGTGGCCAGCCGCTGTTCCGTCTTGTAGAAATTGGGGCCGAAGCTGGCCAACAGGCCGAGCAGGATCAACGTCGGGAAAAACAACGCGATCAGGATGTTCGGCGCATAGACCATCAAGCCAATAAAGCCTGCGAGCATCAGCAGCGCCAGCAGGGTTTTCCATGCCTGCTTTTTCTTGATGGCGCCAGCCTGGGTGGTCTTCATGTGCCCGGCACTTCGAGCTTCACGCCTTCGTAGCGGGTTTCTTCAGCACTGATGGCCAGCAACGGAATACGCTGATAACTGAGCATTCGCGCAAAGAACAGGTCGGGAAACACCGCAATCGCGATGTTGTAGAGGTTGACCGACTCATTGAAGAATTCACGCCGGTCGGCAATCCGCTCCTCCACCGCCGAAATCGCCTGCTGCAACGCGACCATGTTGGGCCCCGAGATCAGCGCGGGGTAGTTCTCCGCCACCGCAATCACCGACTTCAGCGCAGCATTGAGCTGGTTGGAGGCGTCGACCTTGTCGTTGAGGCTGCTGGCGTTGAGGTATTGCGTACGCGCGTCGCTCAAGCGGGTGAACAGCGCGTTCTCATGGTTCATGGCGGTCTGGACCACGCGCATCAGGTCCGGGATCTGATCGGCCCGCTGCTTGAGCAATACGTCGATGTTGGCGAAAGCCTTGTCCACATCGTTACGCCGCATCACCAGCCCGTTGTAGACCCCCACCATCCAGCCGACGACGCCCACGACAATGATCAGCGCAACGATGCCGGCGATTAGCAGTTCGATATTCATGGTGAAGGCGTTCCCTGGCTGAGTTATCCACAGGGTCGCATTCTAGGGGGAAAACGGCGTCACGCGACGGGCACTGGCCCACAGAACCGACAAGAGGTGCTTAACCCGAGGAAAGCTCCACGTAGCTCGACTCGCCACCGCCAGCGGCACCTGACAACCAGCCCCACTCGAAGCTCAGCGTAGTGCGTCCGACAGGGTCTACAGCGACCGTCCCACGCGACCAACCGGACAGCAGCTGACCGTCCAGCGTCAGGCACTGATACAGCAACTCGATGGTATCGGGGCCTGTCACGCGTCCCACTTGCGTACCCAGCCGGATGCGACCGCCTTGGTAGGTGCTGGAGATGGCATCACCTTCGACAAGGTAATGAAACACCGTACCCGTACCCGACAGCCCTTGGGCGTTGTTGGCGACAGTGAATCGGCGGTTGTGCAGACGTGGATGGATCTGGGAGGGCGTGTGCATCGAGGTCGCATCCTTTCGCGGGGACCTGGAGACCCGGGCGGGCCTCCAGGGTATGGCGGCTTACTCCACGGTCACCGATTTCGCCAGGTTGCGCGGCTGGTCGACGTCGGTGCCCTTGAGCACGGCGACGTAGTACGACAGCAGCTGTAACGGGATGGTGTAGAGAATCGGCGACAGAGTGTCGTGGATGTGCGGCATATTGATGACGTGGGTGCCTTCACCGTTGACCATGCCGGCTTTCTCATCGGCAAACACGATCAACTGGCCGCCACGGGCGCGCACTTCCTGCAGGTTGGATTTGAGCTTTTCCAACAGCTCGTTGTTCGGCGCGACGGTCACCACCGGCATGTCGTCATCCACCAGGGCCAGTGGGCCGTGCTTCAATTCGCCGGCCGGGTAGGCTTCGGCGTGGATGTAGGAGATTTCCTTGAGCTTCAGCGAGCCTTCCATCGCCACCGGGTATTGCGCGCCACGGCCGAGGAACAGGGTATGGTTTTTGTCGGCGAACAGTTCGGCGACTTTTTCCACTGTGCTGTCCATGGCCAGGGCTTCACCCAGGCGGGTCGGCAGGCGACGCAGTTCTTCTACCAGGGTGGCTTCGACACCGGCGGCCAATGTGCCGCGAACCTGGCCAAGGGACAGGGTGAGCAGCAACAAGCCGACCAGTTGGGTGGTGAAGGCTTTGGTGGAGGCCACGCCGATTTCGCGACCAGCCTGGGTCAGCAGGGTCAGGTCGGATTCGCGCACCAGCGAGCTGATGCTGACGTTGCAGATCGCCAGGCTCGCGAGGAAGCCCAACTCCTTGGCGTTGCGCAGGGCGGCCAGGGTGTCGGCGGTTTCGCCGGACTGGGAGATGGTCACGAACAGGGTGTCAGGCTGCACCACCACCTTGCGGTAGCGGAACTCGCTGGCGACTTCGACCTGGCACGGGATGCCGGCCAGCTCTTCGAGCCAGTAACGCGCAACCATGCCGGCGTGGTAGCTGGTGCCGCAGGCGACGATCTGCACATTGCGCACTTTGGCGAACAGCTCGGCAGCTTGCGGGCCGAACGCGTTGACCAGCACCTGGTTCTGGCTCAGGCGACCTTCCAGGGTGCGCTGCACCACCGAAGGCTGCTCGTGGATTTCCTTGAGCATGAAGTGGCGGAACTCGCCCTTGTCGGCGGCTTCGGCGCCATCACGGTATTGCACGGCTTCGCGCTCGACGGGGTTGCCGTCGACGTCCCAGATCGACACGCTTTCACGGCGGATGTCGGCGATATCGCCTTCTTCCAGGTACATGAAGCGGTCGGTGACCTGGCGCAGGGCCAATTGGTCGGACGCGAGGAAGTTCTCACCCAGGCCCAGACCGATCACCAGCGGGCTACCACTGCGAGCGGCCACCACACGGTCCGGTTGGCTGGCGCTGATCACCGCCAGGCCGTAGGCGCCATGCAGTTCCTTGACCGTGGCCTTGAGGGCGGTGGTCAGGTCGCTGTGGTCCTTGAGCTTGTGGTTGAGCAGGTGGGCGATGACTTCGGTATCGGTGTCCGAGGTGAACACATAGCCGAGGCCCTTGAGTTGTTCGCGCAGTACTTCGTGGTTTTCGATGATGCCGTTGTGCACCACGGCCAGGTCACCGGAGAAGTGCGGGTGGGCATTGCGTTCGCACGGCGCACCGTGGGTGGCCCAGCGGGTGTGGGCAATCCCCAGGCGACCGACCAGCGGCTCGCCGAGCAGGGCTTGCTCCAGCTCGGCGACCTTGCCCGGGCGGCGCATGCGCTCAAGCTTGCCGGCGTTGGTGAAGACCGCCACACCGGCGCTGTCATAGCCGCGGTATTCCAGGCGCTTGAGACCTTCAAGCAGGATGGCGGTGACGTTGCGTTCAGCGACTGCGCCTACAATTCCACACATGGTATTTCTCCTAGATGATTGCCGCGCATATCAGCGTAATGCCGCGGGCTTGGATCTGGTCGCGGGCCTCAAGCGGCAGGCGATCATCGGTAATAAGGGTATGGACGCTGCTCCAGGGCAGTTCCAGGTTGGGGATCTTGCGGCCGATCTTGTCGGATTCGACCATCACCACCACTTCACGGGCGACCTCGGCCATCACGCGGCTCAGGCCCAACAATTCGTTGAAGGTAGTGGTACCGCGCTCCAGGTCGATGCCATCGGCGCCGATGAACAACTGGTCAAAGTCGTAGGACCGCAGCACCTGCTCGGCAACCTGGCCCTGGAATGAGTCCGAATGCGGGTCCCAGGTGCCGCCGGTCATCAACAGCACTGGCTCGTGCTCCAGTTCGCTCAAGGCGCGGGCCACGTGCAGGGAGTTGGTCATCACCACCAGGCCGGGCTGGTGGCCCAGTTCGGGGATCATGGCCGCCGTCGTGCTGCCGCTGTCGATGATGATGCGGGCGTGCTCACGCAAACGCATCACGGCGGCCCGCGCGATGGCGCGCTTGTAAACCGAGATGGGTTGGGCGGCGTCGCCGACCAGTTCCTGCGGCATGGTGATCGCGCCACCGTAGCGGCGCAGCAGCAGGCCGTTGCTTTCGAGGGCAGCGAGGTCCTTGCGGATGGTCACTTCCGACGTTTCGAAACGCTTCGCCAATTCGTCCACGCTGACTTCGCCCTGTTCATTGAGCAAGGTCAGGATGTTGTGGCGTCGTTGGGGTGTATTTCGTTTCGACATGGTGATGATAAGTTTCGCTTCGAAAGATAACGAAGGCAATCAAAACCTATTGGCGAAAGATCGTCAAGCGCGGGAATGAGCTTTTTGAATACTCGGAGCAAAAAATGTGGGAGCTGGCTTACCTGCGATCGCGGCGTGTCAGGCGACATTCATGGTGAATGCCAGACCGCTATCGCAGGCAAGCCAGCTCCCACAGGAGATAGCGTTTGCCGATGAGGGTGTGGATAACTCAGGTCTTGTTGATTTTGACCGGGCGTTTCCAACCGTCGATGTTGCGCTGGCGGGCGCGGGCGACGGCCAGTTGAGACTTATCCACATCCTGGTTGATGGTTGAGCCGGCTGCTGTGGTGGCGCCATCGTCGAGGGTGACCGGAGCAACCAAGGAGTTATTGGAACCGATAAACACGTCCGCCCCAATGGTGGTCTGGTGCTTGTTGGCGCCATCGTAGTTACACGTGATAGTGCCGGCGCCAATGTTGGTTCGCGCGCCTACAGTGGCGTCACCCAGGTAGGTCAAGTGGCCGACTTTAGCTTCCGCGTCCAACTTGGCATTCTTCAATTCAACGAAGTTACCCACATGGGCCTTGGCTCCCAGCACGCTACCCGGACGCAACCGCGCGAACGGGCCAGCGTCACTGCCCTCGCCCATCACGGCACCGTCGATATGGCTGTTGGCCTTGACCACCACACCTTTGCGCAGGGTGCTGTCCTTGATCACGCAGTTCGGGCCAATCACTACGTCGTCTTCGATGACCACACGGCCTTCGAGGATCACGTTGATGTCGATCAGCACGTCGCGGCCAACGGTGACCTCACCGCGTACATCGAAGCGCGCCGGGTCGCGCAAGGTCACGCCCTGGGCCATCAGGCGACGGCCTTCGCGCAGTTGATAGTGACGTTCCAGTTCGGCCAGTTGCTTGCGGTCGTTGGCGCCCTGCACTTCCATCGGGTCGTGGGGTTGCTCGGTGGCGACCAGCAGGCCATCACTCACGGCCATCTCGATCACGTCGGTGAGGTAATACTCGCCCTGGACGTTGTTGTTGGACAGACGACTCATCCAGTCGGCGAGTTTGTTGGCTGGCACCGCAAGAATGCCGGTGTTGCCCTCGGTGATCGCGCGTTGGGCTTCGCTGGCATCCTTGTGTTCAACAATGGCTGCGACCTTGCCGTCGGCGTTGCGCACGATGCGTCCATAACCGGTAGGGTCGTCCAGCTCAACGGTCAGCAGGCCCATCTGGCCAGGCACTACGTGTTTGAGCAGGCGCTGCAAGGTTTCCACTTCGATCAGCGGCACGTCGCCATAGAGGATCAGTACGGTGTCGGCGGTAATGAACGGCACGGCTTGCGCGGTGGCGTGGCCAGTACCCAGTTGCTTGTCTTGCAGAACGAAATTCAGGTCATCGGCAGCCAGGCGCTCGCGCACCACATCGGCACCGTGGCCGATCACCACGTGAATTCGCTGGGGGTCCAACTGCCGAGCGCTGTGGATAACATGGCCCAACATCGAATTGCCGGCGACCGGATGCAGCACCTTGGGCAGGGCTGAACGCATGCGGGTGCCCTGGCCTGCGGCGAGAATGACGATTTCAAGAGACATGAATGGCTACCAATCCTGAGCGGTCCTGCTTCAGACCAGAGATGTGTTTTGCTGAAAAAGAAAAAGGGTAGCCGAGGCTACCCTTTTTAATCAATCGCGCATAAGTATTACGGCTTGGCCGCTTACTTCTTGCGGATCTGCTGGAGCGTGCGCAGCTGGGCTGCAGCCTCGGCCAGACGTACAGCAGCAGCGCTGTAGTCGAAGTCCGCACCCTTTTCGTTCAGGGCCTTCTCGGCAGCCTTGACGGCTTCCTGAGCGGAGGCTTCATCCAGGTCGCCAGCACGTTGCACGGTGTCGGCAAGTACCTTGACCATGTTCGGCTGAACCTCGAGGAAACCACCGGAGATGTAAAACACCTCCTTTTCCCCGCCTTGCTTGGTCAGAGTGATCGGACCTGGCTTCAAGCTGGTGATCAACGGCGCGTGGCCCATGGCAATACCCAGGTCACCGAGTTCGCCGTGTGCAATCACCATTTCTACCAGACCGGAGAAGATTTCCCCTTCCGCGCTGACGATATCGCAATGGACTGTCATAGCCATCTGATTGCCTCAACCTGATGAGCGCCCGTTTCCGGGCGCCTGGATTACAGTTTCTTGGCTTTCTCGATCGCTTCTTCGATGCCGCCGACCATGTAGAACGCTTGTTCTGGCAGGTGGTCGTAGTCACCGTTGAGGATGCCTTTGAAGCCAGCAATGGTGTCTTTCAGGGAAACGTATTTACCCGAGGCACCGGTGAAGACTTCAGCCACGAAGAACGGCTGCGACAAGAAGCGCTGGATCTTACGAGCGCGGGATACCAACTGCTTGTCGGTTTCCGACAGCTCGTCCATACCCAGGATCGCAATGATGTCCTTCAGTTCTTTGTAACGCTGCAGCACGTACTGGACGCCGCGAGCGGTGTCGTAGTGCTCCTGGCCGATCACGTTCGGATCCAGCTGGCGCGAAGTCGAGTCGAGTGGATCGACCGCTGGGTAGATACCCAGGGAAGCGATGTCACGGGACAGTACGACGGTGGCGTCCAAGTGGGCGAAGGTGGTCGCAGGCGATGGGTCGGTCAAGTCATCCGCAGGTACGTATACCGCTTGGATCGAAGTGATCGAACCTTCCTTGGTCGAAGTGATACGTTCTTGCAGAACGCCCATCTCTTCAGCCAGGGTCGGCTGGTAACCTACTGCCGAAGGCATACGGCCCAGCAGTGCGGATACTTCAGTACCGGCCAGGGTGTAACGGTAGATGTTGTCGACGAACAGCAGAACGTCGTTACCTTCGTCACGGAACTTCTCGGCCATGGTCAGGCCAGTCAGTGCTACGCGCAGACGGTTTCCCGGCGGCTCGTTCATCTGACCGTAAACCAGTGCCACTTTGTCCAGAACGTTGGAGTCCTTCATCTCGTGGTAGAAGTCGTTACCCTCACGAGTACGCTCACCCACACCGGCGAACACGGAATAACCGCTGTGCTCGATGGCGATGTTACGGATCAGTTCCATCATGTTTACGGTCTTGCCTACACCGGCACCACCGAACAGACCAACTTTACCGCCCTTGGCGAACGGGCAAACCAGGTCGATAACCTTGATGCCGGTTTCCAGCAGGTCGTTGCCGCCAGCTTGCTCGGCGAACGAAGGTGCTGGACGGTGAATGCCCCAGCGCTCTTCGGTGTCGATCGGGCCAGCTTCGTCGATCGGGTTGCCCAGTACGTCCATGATCCGGCCCAGGGTCGCTTTACCGACCGGTACGGAGATGGCAGCGCCAGTGTCGACAACGTCCAGACCGCGCTTCAAGCCTTCGGTGGAACCCATCGCAATGGTACGAACTACGCCGTCGCCCAGCTGCTGCTGAACTTCCAGAGTAGTTTCCGCGCCTTGTACTTTCAGCGCGTTGTAGATGCTCGGTACGCTGTCGCGTGGAAATTCCACGTCGATAACGGCGCCGATGATTTGAACGATACGTCCGCTACTCATAGCTGGATCCTCTGAATATTTGAACCGTTAAACCGCGGCAGCGCCGCCGACGATTTCCGAGATCTCTTGGGTGATCGCAGCCTGACGCGCCTTGTTGTAGATCAGCTGCAAATCGCTGATCAGATCACCGGCGTTATCGGTAGCGTTTTTCATCGCGATCATCCGCGCCGCTTGTTCAGCTGCGTTGTTCTCGACCACCGCCTGGTACACCTGCGACTCCACGTAGCGCACCATCAAGCCGTCAAGCAGCTCTTTGGCGTCTGGTTCGTAGAGGTAGTCCCAGTGGTGCTTGAGTTCCTGATCCGGAGTCGCCACCAGTGGAATCAATTGCTCCACGGTTGGCTGCTGGGTCATGGTGTTGATGAACTTGTTGGATACCACGGACAGGCGGTCAATCCGGCCTTCCAGGTACGCATCCAGCATCACCTTCACACTGCCGATCAAATCATTGATCGACGGCTCTTCACCCAGGTGGCTGATAGCTGCAACGACGTTACCGCCGAAGTTGCGGAAAAAGGCCGCACCCTTGCTACCAACAACACACAGATCGATCTCGACGCCGTTTTCGCGGTTTACCGCCATGTCCTTGACCAGGGCCTTGAACAGGTTGGTATTCAGACCACCGCACAAACCACGGTCACTGCTCACTACCACATAACCCACACGCTTGACTGCGCGGTCGATCATGAACGGGTGGCGGTATTCCGGGTTGGCGTTGGCCAGATGCCCAATTACCTGGCGGATACGCTCCGCATAAGGACGGCTAGCAGCCATGCGCATTTGTGCCTTGCGCATTTTGCTGACCGCCACTTTTTCCATGGCGCTGGTAATTTTTTGCGTGCTTTTGATGCTCGCAATCTTACTGCGAATCTCTTTTGCGCCTGCCATGTAACACCTATCAGGTTAGCAAGCGGGAGCCTTGCGGCTCCCGCTGCGGCTTACCAGGTTTGGGTGGCCTTGAACTTCTCGATACCGGCTTTCATGCCAGCGTCGATATCGTCATTGAAGTCACCCTTCACGTTGATCTTCGCCATCAATTCGGCGTGATCGCGGTTGAAGTAAGCAATCAGCGCTTGTTCAAAGCTGCCGACCTTGGCGATTTCAACGTCGGTCAGGAACCCACGCTCAGCGGCATACAGCGACAACGCCATGTCAGCGATCGACATCGGGGCGTATTGCTTCTGCTTCATCAGCTCGGTAACGCGCTGACCATGCTCAAGTTGCTTACGGGTCGCTTCGTCCAGGTCAGAAGCGAACTGGGCGAATGCCGCCAGTTCACGGTACTGAGCCAGAGCGGTACGGATACCACCGGAGAGCTTCTTGATGATCTTGGTCTGAGCGGCACCACCCACACGGGATACCGAAACACCGGCGTTCACTGCAGGGCGGATGCCCGAGTTGAACATGGCCGATTCCAGGAAGATCTGACCGTCGGTGATGGAAATCACGTTGGTCGGAACGAACGCGGAAACGTCGCCAGCCTGGGTTTCGATGATCGGCAGTGCGGTCAGGGAACCGGTTTTGCCGGTCACTGCGCCGTTGGTGAACTTCTCTACGTACTCTTCGGAAACGCGGGATGCGCGCTCCAGCAGACGGGAGTGGAGATAGAACACGTCGCCTGGGTAGGCTTCACGGCCTGGTGGACGGCGCAGCAGCAGGGAAATCTGGCGGTAAGCCACTGCTTGCTTGGACAGATCGTCATAAACGATCAGCGCGTCTTCACCGCGGTCGCGGAAGAATTCACCCATGGTGCAACCGGAGTACGGTGCCAGGAATTGCAGCGCAGGAGATTCCGAAGCACTGGCAGCCACGATGATCGTGTTGGCCAGGGCGCCGTTTTCTTCCAGCTTGCGAACCACGTTGGCGATGGTCGATTGCTTCTGACCGATAGCTACGTAGACGCAGAAAATGCCGCTGTTCTTCTGGTTGATGATCGCGTCGATCGCCAGAGCGGTTTTACCGATCTGACGGTCACCGATGATCAGCTCACGCTGGCCACGGCCGACAGGGATCATGGCATCGACAGCCTTGTAGCCAGTCTGTACAGGCTGGTCTACCGACTTACGCCAGATCACGCCTGGAGCAACTTTCTCGACCGCGTCGGTCTCGGTGTTGCCCAGTGGACCTTTGCCGTCAACAGGGTTACCCAGTGCGTCGACTACGCGGCCCAGCAGTTCCTTACCAACCGGAACCTCCAGGATGCGGCCGGTGCACTTGGCGCTCATGCCTTCAGCCAGACTGGTGTACGCGCCCAATACAACGGCACCTACGGAGTCTTGCTCCAGGTTGAGGGCCATACCGTAGACGCCGCCCGGAAACTCGATCATCTCGCCGTACATAACGTCGGCCAGACCGTGAATCCGCACGATGCCGTCAGATACGCTGACGACAGTGCCTTCGTTACGGGCTTGGGAGGTCACATCGAGCTTGTCGATGCGGCCCTTGATAATTTCACTTATTTCGGAAGGATTGAGTTGCTGCATTGCTCTGCTGCCCCTTCAAACTCAAGATTTCAATGCTTCGGCAAGTTTCGCGATTTTGCCGCGAATCGAGCCATCGATAACCAGGTCGCCGGCACGGATAACAACACCACCAATCAGGGATGCGTCCTCCGAAGCTTGCAGGCGCACTTCCCGATTGAGTCGTGCACTGAGAACCTTGGCGAGTTTGTCTTGCTGTTCTTGGTTCAATGCAAAAGCACTGGTCACTTCAACGTCTACCGATTTCTCTGCTTCGGCCTTGTACAGGTCGAACAGAGCGGCGATCTCCGGCAGTAGCGGGAGACGGTCGTTTTCGGCAACGACATGGATGAAGTTCTGCACTTTCACATCAAACTTGTCGCCGCACACTTCAATAAAAGTGGCGGCCTTGTCTGCGCTCGTCAGGCGCGGGGCCTTGAGCACGCGCTGCATGGTGTCGTCTTGCGACACTGCTGCAGCCAGGCCGAGCATGGCTGACCAAGAGGCCAGCTGCTGGTGGGCCTGGGCGTGCTCGAAGGCTGCCTTAGCGTAAGGTCGGGCCAACGTGGTCAGTTCTGCCATGATCGCCCTCGCTTAAATTTCAGCAGCCAGTTTGTTAACCAGCTCCGCGTGCGCGTTTTGATCGATTGTGGCACCGAGGATCTTCTCAGCACCGCCGACCGCCAGAGCACCCAGTTGGGCACGCAGCGCGTCTTTGACGCCGTTCAGTTCCTGTTCGATCTCGGCATGAGCCGAAGCCTTCACACGGTCAGCTTCGACGCGGGCTTTTTCAACAGCCTCTTCGACGATCTGGTTACCGCGTTTCTTGGCTTGCTCAATGATTTCAGCTGCCTGTGCTTTAGCATCGCGCAGTTGATGACCCACTTTCTCTTGGGCCAACTCCAGGTCGCGAGCTGCACGGCTGGCAGCGTCCAAACCATCCGCGATCTTCTTCTGACGTTCGTGCAAAGCCGCGATGACCGGAGGCCACACGAACTTCATGCAAAACACTACAAAAATGAAGAACGCAACGGATTGGCCAATCAGGGTTGCATTAATGTTCACGCCAACACCTCGCTCATTCGTTGTCCATCACCCCAATCACTCGAAAAGTCGAGTGATTAGCCAGCGAGTTGACCAACGAAGGGGTTCGCGAAGGTGAAGAACAGTGCGATACCAACGCCGATCATGGTCACGGCGTCGAGCAGGCCGGCGACGATGAACATTTTAACTTGCAGCATTGGAACCATTTCTGGCTGACGCGCTGCGCCTTCCAGGAATTTGCCGCCCAGCAGGCCGAAACCAATGGCAGTACCCAGGGCGCCCAGGCCGATCAACAGTGCAACAGCGATAGCGGTTAGACCAACTACAGTTTCCATCTTTCCTCCCGACTTTTACGTCGTATGGTTTAGGTTTTTTAGATTTTAAAGCGGTAAAACAAATCGTTTCATAGGCCGTTAGAGCCCACCTTCCCGGGTGACCGGGAAGGACATCAGACTAGTCGAGACTGGTCTTAATGGTTCTCTTCGTGCGCCATCGACAGGTAGACGATGGTCAGCATCATGAAGATGAAGGCCTGCAGGGTGATGATCAGGATGTGGAACACAGCCCACGCCCACTGCAGAACCACGCCCAGGCCGCTGAGCCAGAGCAGACCGCTGCCGAACATCACAGCGATCAGAATGAACACCAGTTCGCCGGCATACATGTTGCCGAACAGTCGCAGGGCCAGGGAAATCGGCTTGGCGACCAGGGTCACGAACTCCAGCAGGAAGTTCACCGGGATCAGCAGGGCTTGAACGAAGATGTTCTTGCTGCCGAACGGGTGCAGGGTCAGTTCGCCGATGAAGCCGCCGATGCCCTTGACCTTAATGCTGTAGAAAATGATCAACGCGAACACCGACAGGGCCATGCCCAGGGTGGCGTTAGGGTCCGTGGTGGAAACCGCACGGAATGGAATGTGGTGATCGCCCGAGATCAGGATGGCCAGCTGAGGAATCCAGTCGACCGGGATCAGGTCGACGGCGTTCATCAGGAACACCCAGACGAAGATGGTCAGTGCCAGCGGTGCAATCACCGGGCTACGGCCATGGAAGCTGTCTTTCACGCTGCCATCGACGAATTCGACCAATACTTCAACGAAGTTCTGCAGGGCACCTGGTTGACCGGAAGTCGCCTTCTTTGCCGCCATGCGGAAAATCAGGACGAAAATCAGGCCCAGTGCGACCGACCAGCCCAGAGTATCCAGGTGGAAAGCCCAGAAGCCCATTTCTTTGGCTTCTGCTGCGGTGTGGGCGAAGCCCCAGCCGCCGTTGGGAAGCTGACCGAAGGTCAGGTTCTGCAAGTGGTGCTGGATATAGCCCGAAGCGGTTGTTTCTGCCATGGTTGCCTCAAACGCCCTAAGGTTTCGAAAGTCTTGTTTTCATTAGCAGGGGAGCGAACCAGCTGACCAGTTGGGTCAACACGAAGACGCCGAATACAGCCAGCGGCGCCAATGGCTTCACACCTGCAAAGGTCAGTGCAAACAGCACTGCCGTCAAAATCAGTTTCCCTGCTTCGCCGGCATAAAAGGACCGGACGATAGCCTGGGCTGCTCGGGCGCCGGAAAACCGAAAGGCCCTGTGAGCAAAATACATATTGGGCAGCAAGGCTATCAGGCCTCCGCAAAGTCCTGAATACCCGGCTACGACTCCATGCCAATACCAAAGCGCCAATGCGGCGATCAGCAAAATGACTAACTGAGCCAATAAAACCGGGAAAACGGCCAAGCGATGGAACGGCAACGTGTTTGGCGTGCGGGTTTCCATCACTCTTGCTCCTCAATGGTCGGCTGCCGGAAATCAATAACTTGGCATAATTTGTGCCGACAAAATGCGCGCAGAGTATAGGGGCGGTTCTGCCCCTATTCAACTGCCGGGTAGTGATTTCCGATCACGCGCTACATAAGCAAATGTTTCAGCGGATGTGGGCAAGGACGCC
The DNA here is from genome assembly GCF_029959745.1 of Pseudomonas sp. PS01298. Lineage (NCBI taxonomy): Bacteria > Pseudomonadati > Pseudomonadota > Gammaproteobacteria > Pseudomonadales > Pseudomonadaceae > Pseudomonas > Pseudomonas sp. PS01298. The sequence goes on from NZ_JASCPP010000001.1 coordinate 126,802, forward strand.
CTGAAGCTCATCGAGAGAGTTATATCCGATGACCAATTGGCCTTTGCCTTTCTTGCCGTGGCGAATTTGCACCGCAGAGCCCAGGCGCTCGGCCAGGCGCTGCTCCAGACGTGCAATATCCGGATCAGGTTTGGCCGTTTCGACCGGTGCAGGTTTACCACTGAGCCATTGGCGAACCAGGGCCTCTGTCTGACGAACGGTGAGCCCTCGTGCGACAACGTGTCGCGCCCCCTCAACCTGTTGATTTTCCGGCAATCCGAGCAAAGCACGGGCATGGCCCATCTCCAGGTCACCGTGGGACAGCATGGTCTTGATGACTTCCGGCAACGCGATCAGGCGCAGCAGGTTGGACACGGTGACCCGGGATTTACCCACAGCCTCGGCCACTTGTTGCTGGGTCAGCTGGAATTCCTGCTGCAAACGCTGCAACGCAATCGCTTCTTCGATCGGGTTAAGGTCTTCACGCTGGATATTCTCAATCAACGCCATGGCGATGGCCGTTTCATCCGGCACATCACGCACCATCGCCGGGATGGTGTCCTTGCCAGCCTGCTGGCTGGCACGCCAGCGGCGTTCACCGGCGATGATTTCGAAGCGTCCGCCACCGATCGGGCGTACCACGATCGGCTGCATCACGCCCTGGGCCTTGATCGAATTGGCCAGTTCTTCCAGCGCCTGGGGGTCCATGTCCCGGCGTGGCTGGTATTTGCCGCGCTGGATCAGGTCCAGGGGCAGGTGTTGCAGCTCGCGCTCGTCGGCCTGCACCGCTTGCTCTTCAAGCGATGTGACGGTCGGACCACTCAACAGTGCATCCAGTCCACGTCCGAGACCTCGTTTCTTGACGGCCATGGGGATTCCTTAAGTTGGCTGGGCTGCAGCGGTGCGTGAGTTGCGGCGCTGGCGACGAACCATTTCGCCGGCCAGTGCCAGGTAGGCAATGGCACCCCGCGATTGTTTGTCGTACGCCAGGGCCGGCATGCCGTAGCTCGGGGCTTCGGCCAGACGGATGTTGCGCGGGATCACCGTGTCGTATAGCTGATCGCCAAAGTGTTCCTTGAGCTGCGCCGACACATCGTTCATCAGGCTCAGGCGCGGATCGAACATGGTCCGCAGCAGGCCTTCGATCTGCAGGTTCGGGTTGAGCAACTCGGCGATGCGCTTGATGTTATCCACAAGGTCGCTCAAACCTTCCAGCGCGTAGTACTCGCACTGCATGGGGATAATCACCCCATCGGCGGCCACCAGCGCGTTCAGTGTCAGCATCGACAGTGACGGCGGGCAGTCGATCAAAATGTAGTCGTAATTCTCGCGGATCGGCGCCAAGGCGCTGCGCAGACGGCTTTCTTTCATCTGCATTTCCAGCAGCACCACTTCCGCCGCGGTCAAATCGCGGTTGGCCGGCAGCAGTTGATAACCGCCGTGTTCGGAATAGTGCATGGCCTGGGCCAGGTCGCACTCGCCAATCAGCAAGTCGTAGACCGAGTTTTCCAGGCCGTGTTTATCCACACCGCTACCCATGGTGGCGTTGCCCTGTGGATCGAGATCGATCAACAGCACCCGACGCTTGGTGGCGACCAGGGATGCTGCGAGGTTGATGCAGGTGGTGGTTTTACCCACGCCACCTTTCTGGTTCGCTATCGCGAATACCTTAGCCATTCTTGCTTGTGTTCCCAATCATGCCGTGCGGCGCAGTATCAGCAGATGGCGTTGGCCTTGGCAACCGGGTACGGCCAAGGCGTGTTCGCTATCGAGGTGGAAGTCTGCCGGCAATGCTAACAGCTCGTCGCTTGGATGGACGCCCTTCATTGCCAGCCAGCGGGTATCGCGGTCGCCCAGGTGGCGAGTCCAGTTGCTGAAGTTCTCCATGCTGCTGAACGCCCGGGAAACAATTCCGTTGAAAGGCTGCTCAGGCGTGAACGCTTCGACCCGGCTGTGGATAACTTGCAGGTTATCCAGCTTGAGTTCGAGTTTGACCTGGGTCAGGAAGCGGGTTTTCTTGCCGTTGCTGTCCAGGCACGTCACTTGCGCGTCCGGAAACAGGATGGCCAGCGGAATACCGGGCATGCCGCCGCCACTGCCTACGTCGAGCCAGCGACCGTTTTCGATAAACGGCATCACGCTCAAGCTGTCGAGCAAATGACGCGAGACCATTTCATCGGGGTCGCGCACCGCGGTCAGGTTGTAAGCCTTGTTCCATTTGATCAACAGGGCCAGATAACCCAGCAGCAGCGTGTGCTGGGCTTCGGTCAGGTCCACGCCCAACTGGCGTGCACCTGTGGATAACTCTTCGGCGTGTTGCGAGGTGACCAACGAACTCAAGCGCTTTGCTCCAACTGACGGCCCGCGCCGCGTTTTTTCAAATGAATCATCAACAGCGAAATGGCCGCCGGGGTGACGCCAGGAATACGTGAAGCCTGGCCGAGGGTCTCAGGTCGAGTTATCCCCAGCTTGCTCTGGATTTCTTTCGACAGCCCGGAAATCCCGGTGTAGTCGATATCCACAGGCAGCTTGGTGTCTTCACTGGCGCGCAGGCGAGCAATCTCGTCCTGTTGGCGATCAATGTAACCGGCGTACTTGGTCTTGATCTCGACCTGTTCGGCGACCTGTGGATCTTCTGCGCCCTGGCCGGTCACTTCGACCAGACCAGCGTAGTCGATTTCCGGACGGGACAGCAGGTTCAGCAGGTTGTATTCGTGGGTCAGTGGCGTGCCGAATTTTTCCGCGATCGCGTCGCCCTGCTCGGTGCCCGGGCGAACCCAGGTACTTTTCAGGCGCTGCTCTTCGAGCGCGATGCTTTCGCGTTTTTTGCAGAAGGCCGCCCAGCGCGCCTCATCGACCAAGCCCAGCTCGCGACCTTTTTCGGTCAAGCGCAGGTCGGCGTTATCTTCGCGCAGGATCAGGCGATATTCCGCCCGGGAAGTAAACATCCGGTACGGTTCCTGGGTACCCAGGGTAATCAGGTCATCAACCAGTACGCCGATATACGCTTCATCGCGACGCGGGCACCAGCTGTCCTTGCCCTGTGCGCGCAATGCCGCGTTGGTCCCGGCCAGCAAACCCTGGGCGCCGGCTTCTTCGTAACCGGTGGTGCCGTTGATTTGGCCAGCAAAGAACAGACCGCCGATCACCTTGGTTTCCAGGCTGTACTTCAGGTCACGCGGGTCGAAATAGTCGTACTCGATGGCGTAGCCCGGACGCACGATGTGAGCGTTTTCCATACCACGGATCGATTGCACGATCTGGATTTGCACGTCGAACGGCAGCGAGGTGGAAATCCCGTTCGGGTACAGCTCGTGAGTGGTCAGGCCTTCCGGTTCGATGAAGACCTGGTGGCTTTCCTTGTCGGCAAAGCGGTGGATCTTGTCTTCGATCGATGGGCAATAACGTGGGCCAATGCCCTCGATCACCCCGGAATACATCGGCGAGCGGTCGAGGTTGGCCGCGATGATTTCGTGGGTGCGCGCATTGGTATGGGTAATCCAGCAGCTCACCTGTTTCGGGTGCTGCTCTTTGGAGCCCATGAACGACATCACCGGAATCGGTGTATCGCCGGCTTGTTCGGTCATCACCGAGAAATCCACAGAACGCCCGTCAATACGCGGCGGGGTCCCGGTTTTCAGGCGCCCGACGCGCAGTGGCAGTTCACGCAGGCGATGCGCCAGGGCAATCGACGGCGGATCACCGGCGCGACCGCCCGAATAATTCTGCATACCGATGTGGATAAGTCCGCCGAGGAACGTACCGGTGGTCAGCACCACGGATTCTGCGAAGAACCGCAGGCCCATTTGCGTGACAACACCGCGGACCTGGTCCTGTTCGACGATCAGGTCATCGGCAGCTTGTTGAAATATCCACAGGTTAGGCTGGTTTTCCAGGGTTTCGCGTACCGCCGCCTTGTACAGGATGCGGTCGGCTTGTGCCCGAGTGGCACGCACTGCCGGGCCTTTGCGGCTGTTGAGCACGCGAAATTGAATACCACCCTTATCGGTTGCTTCGGCCATGACGCCACCAAGGGCATCGATTTCCTTGACCAGATGGCTTTTGCCGATCCCACCAATAGCGGGGTTGCAACTCATTGCACCGAGGGTTTCCACGTTATGCGTGAGCAACAGGGTTTTTACGCCCATGCGTGCTGACGCCAGTGCTGCCTCGGTACCGGCATGACCGCCGCCGATGACGATCACTTCAAAACGGGAAGGGAAATCCACCACGCACCTCGTGCCTGCTTATGTAGGTAATTAGGAATTGATTGGTTGAGCTGGTTTTAGAGCTTTGGCGGCAAGTATAGGGACTTAGCCCTTCCTAAAGAACCCTTTGCACAAAATTTAACCAGCTGTGGATGAATCACAGACAATAGAAATTAAAAGAGAGAAATTTATTAAATCTTTGTTTTTATGTTTATTTCTACTGAGCATGGTTTCTGTGGATAGATCTCTACAAGCCTTTATTTACGTTGTGTACAGCGTTTCAAAAGTCTGTGGTCATGTGCCAGGGAGGCCCTTGGATAAGTGCTTTAAGCCTGTGGATTAAACAGGTGGTTATCCACAGAGGGGTTTTTGCTCAGGTTTCAAGCCCTGTTATCAACTGGGCACAGGGGCGGTTATTCACAGGGCTTAATCCACAGAAATTGCTGGATCCGAGTGAATAGCGCCCACGACGAGGCCACCAGAATCCTTCGACTGCGGCAAAAACAGAGCTATTGTGAGAAAACCACGGCGCAGTTAATAATAGCGATTATCATTAACCTCGCTTGTCATGCCCTATGTCCCCTTCTTCACACACCGTTGCCGTCCAGCACATCTATGAGCAACACCACTCGTGGCTGCACGGATGGCTCAAAGGTAAATTGCATAACGCCTGCGATGCCGCTGATGTTGCGCACGATACGTTCGTGCGCATTCTGGGAGGGCGACATGCGGGACAGATCCTCGAACCGCGCGACTACTTGGCGACCATTGCCAGGGGGTTGGTGATTGATCGTTACCGCCGCCATGCCATCGAACAGGCTTATAAACAGACCTTGGCCGAACGTCCCGAAGCCACCGCCATCAGTGAAGAAGACAAGGCGATCATCATCGAGACCCTGGTAGCTGTGGATAAAGCGCTGGCTGGCCTGGGTGAACGGGCACGGCGGATCTTCATGCTCTCGCAGATCGACGGGCTGACTTATCAACAGATTGCCGACCAGTTGCAGGTCTCGTTGACCACTGTGAAGAAACACATGATCCGCGCCCTGACCGAATGCTCGCTGATCATGGCCAGTCTTTGATGGCTGCGCCCGATCGCAAGACCTTCGAGGCCGCCGCCAGTTGGTTTGTGCAATTTCAATCCCAGCCGCCGACCGCCGCCGAGCGTCATGCCTGGCAGCAATGGCTCAATGGTGATCCGTCCCACTTGGCTGCGTGGAACCAGATGGAGCAGTTGCAGCGCAGCCTCGGCGCCCTGCCCCAGGACCTTACGCGCCGCGCATTGTCGACCACGCAACAACGCCGCCAGGTGCTCAAGTGGATGCTGGTACTTGGTGCTACCGGCTACCTGGGCTGGAATGTCCAGCAACATACTTCCCTGGGCAATGTCTGGGCTGACTACCGCACACCGGTGGGCACGCGACGGCGCATCGAGCTGGCGGATGGCACGCGGATAGACCTGAATACCAACACCGCAATTGATGTGCTGTTCGACGGTCGCCAGCGTTTGATACGCCTGCGCGAAGGTGAAGTGCTTATCCACACCGGCAAGTCCGGCGGGCAGACACCCTTTTATGTGGAGACGCGCCAGGGCCGGATCCAGGCATTGGGCACGCGGTTTACCGTGCGCCAATTGCCGGACGCCACGCGCGTTGGTGTGCTGGAAGATCGAGTCAGTGTGGCGCCGGGTAACCAACCCGATCATGTCCGACTGCTCGGAGCAGGTGAAAGCGTCGACTTCGACCGACAGCACGTGGGGCTCAACCAGCCTTATGGCCGCACCCAGGCAGCCTGGGTCGACGGACAACTGATCGTGCTGGATGCAAGGCTTGGGGATGTGATCGACGACCTCGCCCGCTATCGGCCGGGCATGCTGCAGTGCGATCCGGCCTCGGCACGCCTGCGTGTTTCCGGCACGTTTCGCCTGGACGCCACCGACGCGGTATTGGCCAACCTGCAAGCAACCCTGCCGATCCAGGTGAAATACTTCACCCGTTATTGGGTATCGGTGAAGCGCATCGGTTGAGGGAAAAATTATCCACAAGGGGGTTATCTTTTTTTTACCTGGCGCGGCCCTACAGGTAATCACGACGCTACCTTCAGGGCTTATCCACCTATGCGCCTTCCTACCAAGATCCGCCAACGACTCTCCTACCACGGCATGAGCTGCGGTTTGCTGCTCACGTCTGCCGCCACCAGCATGTTGCTCTGCACGGGTGCGATGGCTGCTAGCGCGGTGCAGCACTACACCATTGGGGCTGGCCCGCTGGACGGCGCCTTGAGCCAGTTTGCCGCCCGGGCCAATGTGATTCTGTCCTTTTCGCCCCAGCAAACCGCGCAATTGAACACCCCAGGGCTGGAGGGGGACTATTCGGTGGATCAGGGCTTCGCACTGCTCCTGCAAGACTCGCGACTGCAGGCTGTCGCCCAGGCCCCCGGCAGCTATGTCCTGCAGGCGGCTCCCGAAGGTCAACTGACCCTCGCCCCAACAACCGTGAGTACTTATCAACAGGCGGGGTTCAATCAGGACATCGCCGCGGATGTTGGCTACAAGGCGCAAAACAGCCGCATCGGTACCAAGACCAGCACGCCGCTGTCGGAAACACCGCGCTCGGTCTCGGTGGTCACCGGCCAGCGCATCAAGGACCAGAAATCCCAGAGCCTGACTGAAGTATTGGGCTATGTACCCGGCATCTTCGCTCCACCCTTTGCGGCCGGCGACAGCCTGGCGGGCGACCTGTTCTTCATTCGCGGTTTCAACGCCACGGATTATGGCTACGGCCTGCTACGTGATGGCTTACGCGTACAAGGCAATCGGTACGACACCACCAGCGAGCCTTATGGCCTGGAGCGGGTCGAGATTTTCCGTGGTCCGTCTTCCCTGCTCTACGGTGAAAACGCCCCAGGTGGCTTGGTCAACCTGGTCAGCAAACACCCGACTTCTACCCCGCAAGGCGAGGTGCAGTTGGGGTATGGCACGAACAACCGTCGCCAGGTGGGTGTGGATATCTCCGGTCCGCTCAATGACAACGAGAATATCCTTGGCCGCGTGGTGATGCTGGGTCGCAAGTCCGACACCCAGACCGATCACGTCCCGGATGATCGGCTCTATATCGCGCCCTCCCTGACCTTGAATTTCGACGACTACAACACCCTCACCCTGCTGGCCAACTATCAGAAAGACCACACCAACCTGGAACTCGGCCTACCGGCTGCCGGCACGTTGCTTAAAAACCCCAACGGTAAGCTGTCCAAGCACACCATGCTCGGTGATCCGGACTGGAACACCTTCGAACGCGAAGCCTGGAGCACCGGCTACGAATTCAGCCACACCCTCAACGACGACTGGCAGTTCCGCCAGAACTCGCGCTATATGCAGTCACGCATCAACCGGCATGAAACCTGGCCAAGCGCGCTGAATAATCGTGGTTTCGGTACCCAACTGAACATGACCGCCTACGACCGCTACAACAAGTCGATGGTCTACTCCCTGGATAACCAGCTTGAAGGCAAATTCCAGCTGGGCGAACTGGAAAATACCCTGTTGTTCGGCGCCAGCTACGACCGCACCTCATTCAACCAGGACTGGGACGCTGGCTTCGCCGGCACCATCAATGTGTATAACCCGGTATACCTGCGCGACCCGCTTACGCCGGTCGCGGTGCAAAACACCTTGCTCGAACAGCAGATGAAAGGGGTTTATGCACAGATCCAGAGCAAGTATGACCACTGGCTGTTTCTGCTGGGAGGCCGCCAGGACTGGGTCGACAGTGACTTCCGTGACAAAGTGAACAAGGCCAGCAATACCGACTCGCAGGATCGCAAGTTCACCTATCAGGGCGGGGTGATGTATCAGTTCGACAACGGCCTGACGCCGTATGTCAGCTACTCCACCGCGTTTGTACCGGTGCAGCAGATTTCCAATGCCGGCTCCCCCTTGAAGCCGATCACCAGCAGCCAGTACGAAGTGGGTGTGAAATACGAGCCGATCGGCTGGGACACCGCGATGACATTATCGGTGTATGACCTGCGCAAGCAGGACGACACCTACCTCGATGCCACCACCAACAGTTATCGCCAGGTTGGCGAGAGCCGAGCCAAGGGCGTGGAGGTGGAGGTCAACAGCAACATTACGCCCAACCTGAACCTCACTGCGGCCTACACCTACACGGACGCACGTATTACCAAGGACTCGGCCACGTCGCTGGTCGAAGGACACCAGATGAGCGGAGTTCCACGCAACCAGGCGTCGGTGTGGAGCAAGTACCGGTTCCTCGACGGCCAGTTGAAAGGCGTGTCCCTCGGCGGCGGTGTGCGTTATTTCGACAGCACCTTTTCCTACACGGGGCCATCGCTGTACGGAAAACTCGACGCGGGAAGTGTAACCTTGGTGGATGCGTCAGTGGGTTATCAGATAGACAAACACTGGTCTGTGGATCTGAACGCGAAGAACCTGTTCGACAAGGAATATGTGTCCGGCTGTAACGATGCGGGCCGCTGCTATTGGGGCGACAGCCGTACACTGCTTGGGACAGTTTCGTATAACTGGTGATGGATGAGGCCTGAAGCATCTGGACGTCTTCAGGCCACTGTCGCCGGCAGGGGTTGTGGATAACCTGGTTATTTGCCGATGCAGAAGCTGGAAAAGATCCGTCCCAACAAATCATCGGAGCTGAATGCACCGGTGATTTCCCCCAGCAGCTGCTGCGCCTGGCGTAAATCCTCAGCCAGCAGCTCCCCCGCCCCTGCCAGGGTCAGCTGCGCTCGACCATGCTCCAACGCCGCGCTGGCGTGGCGCAGTGCCTCCAGGTGCCTGCGGCGCGCACTGAAGCTGCTTTCCGACGTCTGCTCGAAGCCCATGCACGCCTTGAGATGCTCACGCAGCAATTCCAGCCCTTCGCCTGCCGACTTGGCGCTCAGGCTGATGGTGACGTGGCCATCCTCGCTGGTTTCGAGGGCGATGGCTTCACCCGTCAGGTCGGCCTTGTTGCGGATCAAGGTGACTTTGGCCGGGTCCGGCCGTTGCTCGAGGAATTCCGGCCACAGTGCAAAAGGATCCACAGCCTCCGGTGCCGTGGCATCCACCACCAGCAGCACGCGATCGGCTTCGCCGATTGCCTTGAGGGCGCGTTCGACGCCGATCTTTTCCACCTGGTCTTCAGTGTCGCGCAGGCCAGCGGTGTCGACCACGTGCAACGGCATGCCGTCGATGTGGATATGTTCGCGCAGGATGTCACGGGTGGTGCCGGCGATCTCGGTGACAATCGCGGCTTCGCGACCTGCCAGGGCGTTGAGCAGACTGGATTTGCCCGCATTCGGCCGGCCGGCAATCACCACGGTCATACCGTCACGCAACAACGCGCCCTGCCCGGCTTCACGCAGTACTGTGGATAACTCATCGCGGACTTTATCCAGCATTGCCAGGACGTGGCCATCGGCAAGAAAGTCGATTTCCTCTTCCGGAAAATCGATCGCAGCCTCCACGTAAATGCGCAGGCTGATCAATTGCTCGGTCAAGTTATGCACACGCAGGGAAAAAGCCCCCTGCAACGAGCGCAACGCATTGCGTGCCGCCTGTGCAGAACTGGCTTCGATCAAGTCCGCAATGGCTTCAGCCTGGGCCAGGTCGAGCTTGTCGTTAAGGAAGGCGCGCTCACTGAATTCGCCCGGGCGAGCCAGGCGGCAACCCAATTGCAGGCAGCGCTGCAGCAACATATCCAGCACTACCGGGCCGCCGTGGCCCTGCAATTCAAGGACGTCTTCACCGGTGAATGAATTCGGGCCCGGAAAATAAAGCGCCAGGCCCTCGTCCAGCACACTGTTGTCAGCGTCCAGGAACGGCCCGTAATGGGCATACCGCGGCTTCAACTCGCGACCGCTGATCGCCTGTGCTGCCCTGCCGGCAAGCGGCCCGGAAATACGAACGATACCGACACCGCCGCGACCTTGAGCGGTAGCGACAGCAGCGATGGTTTCACGAGGAGCGCTCATCAGCAGGTTCCAGAACAAAAGTGACAGAAAGCAAAACGCCCCACTAGGGGGCGTCTTGAGTGGTTATCCACAGAGTAAATTACGCCGCAGCTTTTTTGGTAGCCGCTTCGATTTTACGTGTGATGTACCACTGTTGAGAGATCGACAACACGTTGTTGACCACCCAGTACAGCACCAGACCAGCAGGGAACCACAGGAAGAAGAAGGTGAAGATGATTGGCATCATTTTCATTACCTTGGCCTGCATCGGATCCGGCGGAGTCGGGTTCAGACGCTGCTGGATAAACATGGTCGCGCCCATGATGATCGGCAGGATAAAGAACGGGTCTTTGATCGACAAGTCAGTTATCCACAGCATGAACGGCGCCTGGCGCATTTCCACGCTTTCCAGGAGTACCCAGTACAACGACAGGAACACCGGCATCTGCACCAGAATCGGCAAGCATCCACCCAGCGGGTTGATCTTCTCTTTCTTGTACAGCTCCATCATGGCCTGCGACATTTTCTGCCGGTCATCACCATGTTGCTCTTTCAGCGCGGCCAGTTTCGGTGCAACGGCACGCATACGCGCCATCGACTTGTAGCTGGCGGCCGACAGCGGGAAGAAAATCCCTTTGATCAGCATGGTCAGGAAGATGATCGAGAAGCCCCAGTTACCCACAATGCTGTGGATATGTTGCAGCAACCAGAAAATCGGCTGGGCAATGAACCAGAGGAAGCCGTAATCCACAGTCAACTCAAGACCTGGGGACAACTCTTTCAGCACGGCCTGGCTTTTCGGACCGGCGTACAGGGTAGCGCTGGTCTCGGCCTTGGCACCTGGAGCGACGGTCAACGCCGGGCCAGTGAAGCCAATGATGTAGTTACCCTGGCTGTCCTTGCGGGTTTGAACCAGGTTCGCGTCACCCTTGTTCGGGATCCAGGCGGTCACGAAGTAGTGTTGCAGCCAGGCAACCCAGCCACCTTGGACGGTTTCTTTCAGCGAGCCCTTGTCGATATCTTTCATCGACACTTTTTTGTACGGCTCGTTACTTGTCCACAGGGCAGCGCCCAGGTAAGTCGCGGTGCCAGTGGCGGTGCTGGAAGAAGGGTCGGAACTGGCGTCACGCTTGAGCTGGGCAAACAGGTTGCCGCTCCATGGCTTGTCGCTTTCGTTGTCGATCAGGTAAGTGACCTTCAAGTCGTACAACCCACGGGTGAAGCTGAAACGCTTGATGTAATTGACGCCGTCGAGGCTGAATTTCAGGTCGACGTTCAACTGGTTCTGGCCGTCAGCCAATTGATAAGTCTTTTGCTCGGTCGAATAAACCGGACGACCGGTAGCACGTGCATCCGGACCGTTGGTGCCGGTCAGGCCACTTTGCGCCAGATAAGTCCGTTCACCACCGTTATCGAACAGTTGGAACGGGACATCCGGATGGTCTTGGCGACGTGGATACAGCGGCAGTTTCAACTGCGCGATATCACCACCTTGTGGGTCGATAGCCAGGTCGAGCACATCCGTTTTCACGTGGATGAGGTCTTTATTGGTGACCACTGGCGTTTCTAAAGGGGCGCTTGTCTCGCCATTCGCGCTGGGAACATCGGCACTCGCGGACGCATTGTTACCCAGCGGGGTGTCCGGAATAGCCGGCGCAGCCTGATTGGTAGCAACATTCTGAGTCGGCAGGGCAGCCTGGCCGTAGTCCTGGTTCCACTTAAGAACCATGACGTAGGACACGATTGCCAGGGCGACGATCAGGATCGTGCGTTTAATATCCATGATTACTCGGCCATCGAAGAAGAACGGGAGGTAGGGATAGGTGGAACCGGGTCATAACCACCGGGATTCCACGGATGACAGCGACCTAAACGACGAAAGGTCAGCCAGCCACCGCGCAGAAGACCATGATTTTCTATGGCCTCTAACGCGTAGCAGGAACAACTGGGGTAGAAACGACAGTGGCTGGCCATCAGAGGACTAATGGCATAGCGATAAAACTGGATCGGAACGAGGGCCAGTTTACGCATCAAGGCTGTCTACCCCTACAGTTTCGGTGCTGACTGCTGGTGCTGGCTTGTGGGTACGCGCCAAACGTTTCCAGAGCTTGCCGAAATGCTGAATCAATTCGGGGTTTTCTACATCACCCAAGCCTTTGCGCGCGACGATAACAATATCCCAACCAACCAGAGTGTCCTGGTGGAGGCGAAACGATTCGCGCATCAGACGCTTGAGGCGATTGCGCTCAACGGAGAGCTTTACGCTCTTCTTGCCGATCACCAACCCGAGACGGGGATGATCAAGATCGTTGTTACGCGCAAGGAGCAGGAGATTTTTCCCCGGAACCTTGCCGGTGGGGGAGTCAAAGACTGCCTTGAAGTGCCGGGGGGTTAGCAGACGCTTTTCCCGACTGAAGTCCTGACTCACCACCAGTACCGGATTATCAAACTGCCAGACGCGCACGACCTTTGGCGCGGCGACGCGACAGGACAGCACGGCCGTTCTTGGTAGCCATGCGAGCACGGAAGCCGTGGGTACGGGCGCGTTTGATGGTGCTTGGTTGGAAAGTACGTTTCATGGCGTTGTTACCTGGTTCGTCCACAACGGGCCGGAATGGCCCCCGTTTTAAGAGACCGGCGATTCTAGAGAAAGCAAGCCTCTAGGTCAATTTCCAACCAGCTTTTCCTTTAATTAGATCTTTACCGGCCATTCGCCGTTTTCCATGCGCTCGGCTTTCACGAGCAATGCCATAGATATAAAAATAAAGAAGGAAGGTATTTAAAGCTTTTCTGTAAAGCTTATAAAAGCTAGGCAGGCGATCCTCTGTGGATAAGTGCCCTGAGGCCATGAACTGCCTGATGTACAGAGAATGACAACTACGGGGGAAAACGGTGCTCTGCCTGTGCTGCACTGTCGGATAAGCTGTGTGTGGAATAGGTTGTTATCCACAGGCCAGTTACCCACAGACTTTCGACCCCACTTGTACAACGAGCTTAGGTAGGCTTATCCACAGAGCTTATGCACAGACCATTGGTCGCCTTTTTCTAACTTAACGCGTTGATTTTGGGCGTCCTGTGCGCAACCTACATGTGGATAAGTGGACGGCTGGCCGCTACAATGGCGGCTGTTTTTGCCTCACCGGCTTTCAACTTAGGGGATATCCGTGTCAGTGGAACTTTGGCAGCAGTGCGTGGAGCTTTTGCGCGAAGAGCTGCCTGCCCAGCAATTCAACACCTGGATCCGTCCGCTACAGGTCGAAGCCGAAGGCGACGAGTTGCGTGTCTATGCGCCTAACCGTTTTGTCCTCGACTGGGTCAACGAGAAGTACCTGAGCCGCGTTCTCGAATTGCTCGATGAACATGGCAATGGTCTCGCGCCGGTGCTCTCCTTATTAATAGGCAGCAAACGCAGTTCAGTCCCGCGTGCTGCGCCGAACGCGCCGTTGGCGGCTGCGGCATCGCAGGCTCAGGCGGCGACCTCACCGGTCAACAACACGCCAGCTCCTGCGCCGACACCTTCGAAATCCGCCGCGCAAAAAAATGCGCCCGAACACGAAGAACCGTCCCGCGACAGTTTTGACCCGATGGCGGGCGCAAGCTCCCAGCAGGCGCCGGTTCGCGCCGAACAGCGCACCGTGCAGGTCGAAGGCGCGCTCAAGCACACCAGCTACCTGAACCGCACCTTTACCTTCGAGAACTTCGTCGAAGGTAAATCCAACCAGCTGGCCCGCGCGGCCGCCTGGCAGGTCGCCGATAACCCCAAGCATGGTTACAACCCGCTGTTCCTTTATGGCGGCGTCGGTTTGGGTAAGACCCACTTGATGCACGCTGTGGGTAACCACCTATTAAAGAAGAACCCGAATGCCAAGGTCGTGTACCTGCACTCGGAGCGCTTCGTGGCTGACATGGTCAAGGCCTTGCAGCTCAATGCCATCAACGAGTTCAAACGGTTCTACCGCTCGGTTGATGCGTTGCTGATCGATGACATTCAATTCTTCGCGCGCAAAGAACGTTCCCAGGAAGAGTTTTTCCACACCTTCAACGCCCTGCTCGAAGGCGGCCAGCAGGTCATCCTGACCAGTGACCGTTATCCGAAGGAAATCGAAGGCCTGGAAGAACGCCTGAAATCACGTTTCGGCTGGGGCCTGACCGTGGCGGTCGAGCCGCCGGAGCTGGAAACCCGCGTTGCGATCCTGATGAAAAAGGCCGACCAGGCGAAGGTCGACCTGCCGCATGATGCTGCTTTCTTTATTGCCCAACGCATTCGTTCCAACGTGCGTGAGCTGGAAGGCGCGCTTAAGCGGGTCATTGCGCACTCGCACTTCATGGGCCGCGACATCACCATCGAGTTGATTCGTGAATCCCTGAAAGACTTGCTGGCCCTGCAAGACAAGCTGGTGAGTGTGGATAACATCCAGCGCACCGTGGCCGAGTACTACAAGATCAAGATCTCCGACCTGCTGTCCAAGCGCCGTTCGCGTTCGGTGGCACGTCCCCGTCAGGTGGCCATGGCCCTCTCCAAGGAGTTGACCAACCACAGCCTGCCGGAAATCGGTGATGTGTTTGGTGGTCGCGACCACACAACGGTCTTGCACGCATGCCGCAAGATCAATGAACTTAAGGAATCCGACGCGGATATTCGCGAGGACTACAAGAACCTGCTGCGTACACTGACAACTTGATGACACCAGCGCAGCTTATTAAGGCAAGGGACTAGACCATGCATTTCACCATTCAACGCGAAGCCCTGTTGAAACCCCTGCAACTGGTCGCAGGCGTCGTCGAGCGCCGACAGACCTTGCCGGTGCTCTCCAACGTATTGCTGGTGGTCGAAGGCCAGCAATTGTCCTTGACCGGTACTGACCTGGAAGTCGAGCTGGTGGGTCGTGTGCAGCTGGAAGAACCCGCCGAGCCTGGCGAGATCACCGTACCGGCGCGCAAGCTGATGGACATCTGCAAAAGCCTGCCGAATGACGCGCTGATCGACATCAAGGTTGATGAGCAGAAGTTGGTGGTCAAGGCCGGTCGCAGCCGCTTTACCTTGTCCACCTTGCCAGCCAATGATTTCCCGACCGTGGAAGAAGGTCCTGGCTCGCTGACGTGCAGCCTGGAGCAAAGCAAACTGCGTCGTTTGATCGAACGCACCAGCTTCGCCATGGCGCAGCAGGACGTGCGTTACTACCTCAACGGCATGCTGCTGGAAGTCTCCGAAGGCATCATCCGCGCTGTAGCCACTGACGGTCACCGCCTGGCCATGTGCTCGATGAAAGCCGACATCGGCCAGCCGGATCGCCACCAGGTCATCGTGCCGCGCAAAGGTATCCTCGAGCTGGCGCGTTTGCTCACCGAGCCGGATGGCAACGTCAGCATCGTCCTGGGTCAACACCACATCCGTGCGACCACCGGCGAGTTCACCTTCACCTCCAAGTTGGTTGACGGCAAATTCCCGGATTACGAGCGTGTCCTGCCTAAGGGCGGCGACAAGTTGGTGATTGGTGATCGTCAGGCCCTGCGCGAAGCGTTCAGCCGTACCGCGATTCTGTCCAACGAAAAGTACCGTGGCATCCGCCTGCAACTGGCCAATGGTCAGCTGAAGATCCAGGCCAACAACCCGGAGCAGGAAGAAGCGGAAGAAGAAGTGGGCGTCGACTACAACGGCGGCTCGCTGGAAATCGGCTTCAACGTGAGCTATCTGCTCGACGTGCTGGGTGTGATGACGACCGAACAGGTTCGCCTGATCCTGTCCGACTCCAACAGCAGTGCCCTGGTGCAGGAATCCGACAACGACGACTCGGCTTACGTTGTCATGCCGATGCGCCTGTAATCATGCTCAGCAGAAGCTAGATGTCCCTCAGTCGCGTCTCGGTCACCGCGGTGCGCAATCTGCACCCGGTGACCTTCTCCCCCTCCCCCCGCATCAATATTCTCCACGGCGCCAATGGCAGTGGCAAAACCAGCGTGCTGGAAGCCATTCACCTGTTGGGTCTCGCCCGTTCATTTCGCAGTGCGCGCCTGTTACCGGTGATTCAGTACGAGCAACTGGCGTGCACGGTGTTTGGCCAAGTCGAACTGGCGGAAGGTGGGCACAGCAGCCTGGGGATATCGCGTGATCGCGGTGGGGAGTTCCAGATTCGCATCGACGGGCAAAATGCTCGTAGTGCCGCGCAGTTGGCGGAAATCCTGCCATTGCAACTGATCAACCCCGACAGCTTTCGGCTGTTGGAAGGTGCACCGAAAATCCGCAGGCAATTCCTCGATTGGGGAGTGTTCCACGTGGAACCGCGTTTCATGGCCACTTGGCAGCGCCTGCAGAAGGCCCTGCGGCAGCGGAACTCGTGGCTGCGGCATGGTACACTTGACGCCGCTTCGCAAGCGGCCTGGGACCGGGAACTGTGCCTGGCCAGCGACGAAATAGATGAATACCGCCGCGCCTATATCAAAGCCTTGAAACCAGTCTTTGAGCAGACCTTGAGCGAGTTGCTAGATCTCGAGGGGCTGACGCTGAGTTATTACCGTGGTTGGGACAAAGAGCGCGACCTGAGTGCCGTGCTCGCCACGTCTTTGCAGCGGGATCAGCAAATGGGTCATACCCAGGCCGGCCCACAACGGGCTGATTTGCGTCTTAGATTGGGCGCACACAATGCCGCGGACATCTTGTCCCGGGGTCAGCAGAAGTTGGTGGTGTGTGCACTGCGGATTGCCCAAGGCCACTTGGTTAGCCAAGCCCGCCGCGGTCAGTGTATTTATCTGGTGGATGACTTGCCGTCCGAACTCGACGAGCAGCACCGCCGCGCGTTATGCCGCTTGTTGGAAGAATTACGCTGCCAGGTGTTCATCACCTGTGTAGACCACGAATTATTGAGGGAAGGCTGGCACACGGATACGCCAGTCGCTTTGTTCCACGTGGAACAAGGCCGTATCACCCAGACCCACGACCATCGGGAGTGAAGGCATGAGCGAAGAAAACACGTACGACTCGACCAGCATTAAAGTGCTGAAAGGTTTGGATGCCGTACGCAAACGTCCCGGTATGTACATTGGCGACACTGATGACGGTAGCGGTCTGCACCACATGGTGTTCGAGGTGGTCGACAACTCCATCGACGAAGCTTTGGCCGGTCACTGCGACGACATCAGCATCATCATCCATCCGGATGAGTCGATTACCGTGCGCGACAACGGTCGCGGTATTCCGGTAGACGTGCACAAAGAAGAAGGCGTTTCGGCGGCAGAGGTCATCATGACCGTGCTCCACGCCGGCGGTAAGTTCGACGACAACTCCTATAAAGTCTCCGGCGGTTTGCACGGTGTGGGCGTGTCGGTGGTGAACGCACTGTCCGAAGAGCTGATCCTGACCGTTCGCCGCAGTGGCAAGATCTGGGAACAGACCTATGTCCACGGTGTACCGAAAGAGCCGATGAAGATCGTTGGCGACAGCGAATCGACCGGTACTCAGATCCACTTCAAGCCATCGGCTGAAACCTTCAAGAACATCCATTTCAGCTGGGACATCCTGGCCAAGCGGATTCGTGAATTGTCCTTCCTCAACTCCGGTGTGGGTATCGTCCTCAAGGACGAGCGCAGCGGCAAGGAAGAGCTGTTCAAGTACGAAGGCGGCCTGCGTGCGTTTGTTGAATACCTGAACACCAACAAGACTGCGGTCAACCAGGTGTTCCATTTCAACATCCAGCGCGAAGACGGCATCGGCGTGGAAATCGCCCTGCAGTGGAACGACAGCTTCAACGAGAACCTGTTGTGCTTCACCAACAACATTCCTCAGCGCGACGGTGGTACTCACCTGGTGGGTTTCCGTTCCGCACTGACGCGTAACCTGAACACCTACATCGAAGCCGAAGGCTTGGCAAAGAAGCACAAAGTTGCCACTACCGGTGACGATGCGCGCGAAGGCCTGACCGCGATTATCTCGGTGAAAGTGCCGGATCCAAAGTTCAGCTCCCAGACCAAAGACAAGTTGGTGTCTTCCGAAGTGAAGACCGCCGTCGAACAGGAAATGGGCAAGTACTTCTCGGACTTCCTGTTGGAAAACCCGAACGAAGCCAAGCTGGTTGTCGGCAAGATGATCGACGCGGCTCGTGCCCGTGAAGCGGCGCGTAAAGCTCGCGAGATGACCCGCCGTAAAGGCGCACTGGATATCGCCGGCCTGCCAGGCAAACTGGCTGACTGCCAGGAGAAGGACCCTGCCCTCTCCGAGCTGTACCTGGTGGAAGGTGACTCTGCTGGCGGTTCCGCCAAGCAGGGTCGTAACCGTCGCACCCAGGCGATCCTGCCGTTGAAGGGCAAGATCCTCAACGTCGAGAAGGCGCGCTTCGACAAGATGATTTCCTCTCAGGAAGTCGGCACCTTGATCACAGCGTTGGGCTGCGGTATCGGCCGTGACGAGTACAACATCGATAAGCTGCGCTACCACAACATCATCATCATGACCGATGCTGACGTCGACGGTTCGCACATCCGTACCCTGCTGCTGACGTTCTTCTTCCGTCAGTTGCCGGAGCTGATCGAGCGCGGCTACATCTACATCGCCCAGCCGCCGTTGTACAAAGTGAAAAAGGGCAAGCAAGAGCAATACATCAAAGACGACGACGCCATGGAAGAGTACATGACGCAGTCAGCCCTGGAAGATGCCAGCCTGCACTTGAACGACGAAGCCCCGGGCATTTCCGGTGAAGCGCTGGAGCGCCTGGTTAACGACTTCCGCATGGTGATGAAGACTCTGAAGCGTCTGTCGCGCCTGTATCCGCAGGAGTTGACCGAGCACTTCATCTATCTGCCATCCGTAAGCTTGGAGCAGTTGGGTGACCACGCTCACATGCAGGATTGGCTGGCCCAGTACGAAGTGCGCCTGCGCACCGTGGAGAAATCTGGCCTGGTGTACAAAGCCAGTCTGCGCGAAGACCGTGAACGTAATGTCTGGCTGCCAGAGGTCGAACTGATCTCCCACGGCCTGTCGAACTACGTCACCTTCAACCGCGACTTCTTCGGCAGCAATGACTACAAGACCGTGGTAACCCTGGGCGCGCAACTCAGCACCCTGCTGGACGACGGCGCTTATATCCAGCGTGGCGAACGCAAGAAGCAGGTCAAGGAATTCAAGGAAGCCCTCGACTGGCTGATGGCTGAAAGCACCAAGCGTCACACCATCCAGCGATACAAAGGTCTGGGCGAAATGAACCCGGATCAGCTGTGGGAAACCACCATGGACCCGGCTCAGCGTCGCATGCTGCGCGTGACCATCGAAGACGCCATTGGCGCAGACCAGATCTTCAACACCCTGATGGGTGATGCGGTCGAACCTCGCCGTGACTTCATCGAAAGCAACGCATTGGCGGTGTCCAACCTGGACTTCTGATCAGGCAAGACCGCTGAAAACAAAAAGGCCAACGCTCAGCGTTGGCCTTTTTTATTGGGCAGATTTTAAATGCTCCACGTGGAACATCGCCATTTCAGTTGGGCGATGGCGCCGTTGCGACACTCTCCAACCGATACCCATACCCGTAGATCGTTAACAGCTGCCAACCCCGATCCGCCGTCAGCCCAAGCTTGTTACGCAGCCGGTAGATATGCGTATCCAGTGGGCGAGACGAGACCATTTCTTCATGAGTCCAGAAGCGCTCATAGAGGTACTCACGAGACAGCGGTCGGGCCAGGTTGGCGAACAGGCAACTGGCCAGGCGGTATTCACGCTCGGTCAGGTTGATCGGTTTGCCGGCTCGGGTCACCGTCAGTTCAGCATCGTCAAAGGTCAGGTCGTTGAAGCTTTGCACCTCTTGGGTCGCCGACTTCTGCAGGCCGTGGCGGCGCAACACTGCAGAGACACGGGCTTTCAGTTCGTTGGGACGAAAGGGTTTGCTGACGTAGTCGTCGGCGCCGCTATTGAGCGCCGTGACGATATCGCTCTCGGCATCGCGGCTGGTGAGCATGATGACGGCGGGCGGCGATTCCATGTGTTCGCGGGTCCAGCGCAGCAAGGCAATGCCATTGATATCGGGCAGTTGCCAGTCGAGTATCAGCAGGTCGAAGGTTTCCCGGCGCAGTTGGCGTAGCAGGTCTTCACCACGCTCGAAGCAATGCAGGGACCAAGGCTGCTCCGCGGTGCCGGGGATCTGTCGCAGTGTCTGTTCCACCCGCCGCAACTCGGCAGGTTCGTCATCCAGTATTGCGACACGCATGTCGAGGGTCCTTTGTTCTTAATATCGGGCAGCCGACGGCCAATGAATAACGGCACATACTGCGCAGTTGCCGGCCATTGAATCTGAATAATTGTGGTCAGATTCGACGACCCCTTGGATCTCTCGGTACGCTGATATCAAAGGGCCGTAACCCCCTGAAAGTCCTGGGTACCTCTGTGGGAAAGATACCGGCTCCCGAGGGTAAGTAAAAGGATCAGCCGACACATGCGCTGCCGTAAATGCCCGCGTGCCGATGTCAGACGTCCTCTGGAACCTGGACATTGATGAGAACCATGACGCTTTCCCCCCATTCAATGCTTCGCGCCCTTCCCTCCCTGTTGATCCTGGCGGTAGGGGTTGCGGGTGCATCGGCCAAAGCGCGGCCGGCCTATATTGATGACCATACCCTGTGCCGTGCGCAGCCGTTGCCGGCTGTTGTCCAGCACCTGACCGGGGAAGCCTGGAAGCTCGATGTACGCGGCAAGGTGACGCCTTTGCAGGAGGGCATGACCATTGATGAGCAAGAGGGGGTGAGAACATCCGCTGCGGCATTTGTCAGCCTGTTGCTCGGCGACGGTTCTCGGGTGGTGCTGCCGTCCAGTTCCCAGGTGCGCCTGCACCTCGACGAGAAGCAGTTGATCCCCCAAGTGATGCTCGAACAAGGCCAGGCCGAAGCGTATGTGATCAAGCGGGCCACCGATTATGATCGCTTCCAGATCGTCACGCCGGTGGGCGTGCTGGGGGTACGTGGCACACACTTTCGAGTGCGCGACGATGGTGAGCAATCGGTGCTCGAAGTACTCGACGGCCAGGTCGCGGTCAACCGTGACAGCAAGGCTGGCCCGTCTGGCAGCGAAGTAAAGGTCGGCGCGCGACAAGGGCTGCTGTTCAAGAAACAAGGCGAGCTTGAGCCGTTAGCGTTGCTGCCCGCGCCGAAACTCATTGGCCAGGATGGGCAGAAAGGCGACGCGCCCGTCTGGCGTCTATACCTGCGGCCATTGGCGGGCGCGCAACGTTATCGCGCCCAGGTGGCGACTGATAAAGCCTTCATGAACATCAAGCAGGAAAACTTCTCCAGTGAGCCGAAAATGAGCTTCACTGGGCTCAAGTCGTCGTTTTATCACGTGCGTTTGTCGGCGTATGACGCCCACGGACTGGAAGGAGAAACCGGGGTCTATGACATTTTCTACTACCCGCCCGCCGCACAGGCGCAGGCTACCGGTGGCTGACCGATGATGCTCTGGGGCAAGCCCGAGAAACGCCAGCCCACCCACGCCCAGCGCTTGTTCCATGGCCTGGTCCGCGAGTGGCTGTGGATCGGTTTACTGCTGCTGCCGATCACGGCCTATCTGTCATTGAGCCCCGGCCTTGCCTTGAACAACCCGTTGTATGACAGCCTGCGTCGGCTGACCCCACTGCCGGTGGACCCGCGTATTTTGCTGGTGACGATTGACGATCAAAGCCTGAAAAAGCTCGGTCAATGGCCTTGGCCGCGCAGTTTGCACGCCGACCTCATCGACCGCCTGAATGCCGCACAACCCGCCGGCATCCTGTTTGATGTGATCTTCAGCGAGCCCGGCAACCCCGTTAATGACAAACGCCTGGCCGATGCCGTGTGCAACGCCGGTAACGTGTTGTTGCCACTGTTGCGCGATAGCACCGCCAGCTACAGCCGGCCAGGCGAGCAAATGTCCGCGCTGCTGAAATGCGCCAGGGGCGTTGGCCATATCAACGTGGAAGCCGACAACGATGGCGTGGTGCGCAGCTTGTATATGCGCGAGGGCCCACCGGATGCTGCTGTTGCGCAGTTGGCATGGCTGGCCTATGAGATGAGCGGTGAGAAGTCGCCGATGCCGGGAGAGGCACGCGAGCCGATCGATCAACACTGGCACCGGGAGCATGCCATTCGCATCCCGTTCATTGCGCCGCACACGCATTTCCCTAGCGTGTCCTACGTCAGTGTATTAAACGGTGAGGTGCCTCCCGAGCAACTGCGCGACCGTCTGATTCTCGTGGGCGCCACAGCCTCCGGAATGGGCGATCGATTCGTCACGCCCCTCTCCTCCACCGTTGGCACCACGGCCGGCGTAGAGATCCAGGCCAATGTGCTCAATGGCTTGCTGCAAGGGCGAAGCATCGTTGACGTGCCCGCATGGCTGGCGGCAACCCTGGCGACGTCGCTGGTCGCATTGTTGCTGGGATTGTTGCTGTACCGCCCGCGCTATGCGCTATGGATGACCCTGGGCTGCATGGCCACGGCGTTGTTCGGTGCCTGGGCGCTGCTGCGCCTGGGCCACTGGTGGTCGCCGGCGGCCTGCTTGATTGGTTTGTTACTGAGCTACCTGATCTGGAACTGGCGGCGCCTGAGCGCGATCCTCGCCTATTTCGGCTGGGAGCTGGCGCGGCTGGATAACGAGCCCAAAGTGCTGCCCGAGCGCCGGCGCGCGCCCGCCAGCCATGGCGATGTGTTGCAGGGGCGTATCTTCGCGCTGGAGCAAGCCGTGAGCCGCACGCGAGATACGCGGCGCTTTATGGCCGATGGCCTGGAGTGCTTACCGGTAGCCACTCTGATTACCGACCCCGGCGGCAATATTTTGCTGGCAAATCGCATTGCCCGTGAGGTGTTCGGCAATGACCTGGTCAACGAAAACCTCATCGAACAACTCGCCGACCTCGGTTATCCTCCGCTGCACAATGGTGTGCGCCCTGCCCTGTCCGCACTCGAACTCGTCGAGTTCCGAGATATCCGCCAGCGCAGCCTGCGCATGGAGCTGGCCCCCTTGCTGCCGGCAGAAGGTGATGTCGCACTCGGTTGGCTGTTGAGCCTGACGGACCTGAGCAAGGAGCGTGATGCCCAGCAGCATCGCGAGACCATGCTGCGCTTCCTGTCCCATGACCTGCGCGCGCCGCACTCGGCGATCCTCGCGTTGCTGGACGTGCACAACGGCGAGTCACCGGTATTCGCCCAGATCGAGCAGCAGGTACGACGCGCCTTGAGCCTTACCGAGTCGTTCGTACAGCTGGCGAAAGCCGAGGCTGATGGCTATCAATTCCAGCCGACCCTGTTCGCGATGCTGGTGATGGATGCCTTCGATCAAGTCGCGTTGATCGCCCAGCTCAAGGGCATTCACTTGGTGCACGACCTGGATGAAGCCGATGAGGGCATGGTGTGGGCCGATCAATCGTTACTCACGCGCGCGTTGTTCAACGTGCTGGAGAACGCGATCAAGTACTCCCCGTCGGGTACCACCGTCCGGCTGAGTCACGCCACTGTGCAAGGTTGGTTGGAATGCCGCATCAGCGACCAGGGGCCAGGGATCGCTGCGCAGGATTTACCGGAGCTGTTCAGCCAGTACCGACGCTTCGATTCCGCGCAGGGCAGTGAAGGCCTGGGGCTGGGCCTGACCATGGTCAAAGCCGTTCTCGAGCGTCATGGAGGGCGGATCAGTTGCGAAAGCGTGGTCGGTAAAGGCACCACGTTCAGCCTGCAGCTGCCGCTGTGGGAAGAGTGAGAAAACCCACTTTCCTGCTGTGCATAAAAAACCGGTCCCAAGGACCGGTTTTTTTCTGCGAGAAAAACTTATGCACCTTTTCCGCTATTTTATGAGCTTGGGAAATATGTAAGTAAATCAGCTTCTTATAAGTCAAAAAGACCCATTCGCCAACAAACCGTACACAGGTTATCCACAGATGCTCATACCACCGGCGTGTCGACCACAACCGGCTCTGGCGGCAGCGAACCCATGGCCCGCTGCTGCGCTTCATTCCAGGCCGCAGCACGGTCATTCAGCGCGGCAATGGCGCGCGGGCCTTCACCTTCTGCATACATCGGTTCGCCAATCACTACGGTGATGGTGCCCTCACGCTTGGCCCAGCCGGTCTTTGGCCAGTACTTGCCGGCGTTATGCGCAATCGGCAAGACCGGCAGGTGGGCGTTGACTGCCAACGCGGTACCACCGCGTGAGAACTTGCCTACGGTGCCGTATGGCACGCGGGTACCTTCGGGGAAGATCAACACCCAAACGCCGTCCTTGAGCAGCTCGTCGCCCTTCTTGGCCACGTGCTTGAGCGCCGCCTTGGGGTTGTCACGGTCAATCGCGATGGGACGCAACATGGCCATGGCCCAGCCGAAGAACGGCACGTACAGCAGCTCACGCTTGAGCACCTGGCTCAGGGGCGAGAAGTACGCCGAGAGGAAGAACGTCTCCCAGGTGCTCTGGTGGTTCGACAGAATCACGCACGGCTGGTCCGGCACGTTTTCGGCGCCCTTCACCTCGAAACGGATATTGAGGAACACCTTGGTCAGCCACAACGCGCAGCGGCACCAATAGACGTTGATAAAGCGATAGCGCGCCTTGAACGGCAGGAAGGGCGCGATAAAAAAGCTCAGGGTGCACCAGAGGAAAGAACTGGTGCCCAACAGCAGGTAAAAGAAAAAGGTTCTGATGGCCTGCAAAATCGACATGGCGGCATTTACCGTTGCGGGACAACGCCCGCCTGTTAAAAGCGCACTCCCGAACGGTCCTTGGTCAGGAAGTCGAGGGCGGCTAGTTGTTGATAAGTTCTGCGGCAACCGCCGCCAGATCGTCAAAAATCAAGGTGCCTACCGGCAGGTTTTTCGCCTGGGTCTTTTCGCCTTTCCCGGTCTTAACCAAAACTGGCTGAGAGTCGACGGCTTTGGCCGCCTCCAGGTCACCGAGGCTGTCCCCGACGAACCATAGCCCAGCCAAGGGCACCTTGTAATGTTCTGCAATGGTTTTCAACATGCCAGGCTTGGGTTTGCGGCAATCGCAGCCCTCATCCGGCCCGTGGGGGCAGTACACCACCAGCCCCACCTCACCGCCCTGCTCGGCCACTAACGTGCGCAAGCGCGCGTGCATGGCGTCCAGGGTGGCGATGTCGTAGTAACCGCGGGCGATGCCGGACTGGTTGGTGGCGATGGCCACCGTCCAGCCGGCTTTGCTCAACTGCGCGATGGCCTCGATCGAGCCGGGCAGTGGAATCCACTCCGCCACCGACTTGATGTAAGCGTCGGAGTCGTAATTGATCACCCCGTCCCGATCGAGAATCAGCAGTTTCAACATGATCAGCCCAGTACGGAAATGTCGGCGATATTGATGAACAGGCCACGCAGACGCGCCAGCATGGCGTAGCGGTTTTTGCGTACACCCGCGTCTTCGGCATTGATCATCACTGCTTCGAAGAACGCATCCACCGGCTCACGCAAGGTGGCCAGGCGCGCCAGGGCTTCGGCGTAGTTGCGTTCGGCGATCAGCGGCTTCACCGCGTTCTCTGCCTTGGCAATGGCCGAGTTCAGCGAGAACTCCTTGGCATCGGCAAACAGGCCAGGGTCGACATCGGCGTTGCCCAGGCCTTCGGCCTTGCTCAGCAGGTTCGACACGCGCTTGTTCACGGCGGCCAGGGCATCGGCCTCAGGCAGTTTGCGGAAGGCCTGCACGGCTTGTACGCGTTGGTCGAAGTCCAGCGCCGAACCCGGCTGCAGGGCACGTACCGACAGGTACACCGAGACATCCACGCCTTCGTCTTCGTAACGCGCACGCAGGCGGTCGAACACGAACTCCAGCACTTGCTCGGCCAGGCCGGCTTGCTTGACCTTGCCGCCGAACTGGCCGACCGCGAACACCACGGCCTGGGTCAGGTCGAGGTCCAGCTTCTTGTCGATCAGGATACGCAGCACGCCCAGGGCCGCACGGCGCAGGGCATACGGGTCTTTGCTGCCGGTAGGCAACATGCCGATACCGAAGATACCCACGAGGGTGTCCAGCTTGTCGGCGATCGCCACGGCTGCACCGGTCAGGGTGGTCGGCAGTTCAGCGCCGGCACCGCGCGGCATGTACTGCTCGTTCAACGCCAGAGCGACATCGTCCGGTTCGCCGTCGTTGAGGGCGTAGTAGTAGCCGGCAACACCTTGCATCTCCGGGAACTCGCCGACCATCTCGGTGGCCAGGTCGCACTTGGACAGCAAGCCTGCACGCGCAGCCCAGGCAGCATCCCCACCAATGCGTGGCGCGATGTAGGCGGCCAGCTTGGAGACGCGCACGGCTTTGTCGTAGACGCTGCCGAGTTTTTCCTGGAACACCACGTTTTGCAGGCGCAGGTTGAAGTCTTCGAGCTTCTGCTTCTTGTCTTGCTTGAAGAAGAACTCGGCGTCGGTCAGGCGCGGGCGCACGACTTTCTCGTTACCGGCGATGATCTGTTGTGGGTCCTTGCTCTCGATGTTGGCCACGGTGATAAAGCGCGGCAGCAACTTGCCATCCACGTCCAGCAGGCAGAAGTACTTCTGGTTGTCCTGCATGGTGGTGATCAATGCTTCTTG
The DNA here is from genome assembly GCF_029959745.1 of Pseudomonas sp. PS01298. Lineage (NCBI taxonomy): Bacteria > Pseudomonadati > Pseudomonadota > Gammaproteobacteria > Pseudomonadales > Pseudomonadaceae > Pseudomonas > Pseudomonas sp. PS01298. The sequence goes on from NZ_JASCPP010000001.1 coordinate 153,486, forward strand.
CGGCACGTCGAGGAAACGCTCTTCGAACGAGCACACCAGCGGCACCGGCCATTCAACCAGCGCGGTCACTTCGTCGAGCAGGCTTGGCGGCACGATGGCGGTGCCTTCCTGCAGGCGGGCCAGCTCTTCGGTGCGCTTGCTGATCAGCTCGCGACGCTCGTTGGCATCGGCCAGCACGTAGGCTGCACGCAAGTCATCGAGGTAGTTGGCTGGCGAGGTGATGCGCACGCTCTGTGGATGGTGGAAGCGGTGGCCACGGGAATCACGGCCGGCCTTCTGGGCAAGGAGCGTGCAGTCGATGACCTGGTCACCGAGCAGCATCACCAGCCATTGGGTCGGACGCACGAACTCTTCCTTGCGCGCGCCCCAGCGCATGCGCTTGGGGATCGGCAGGTCGTTCAGGGAATCTTCCACGATCGTCGGCAACAGGCTGGCCGTTGGCTTGCCCTTGATGACCTGGCTGAAACGCAGTTTCGGGCCGCTCTGATCGATTTCGCTCAGCTCGACGCCACACTTCTTGGCAAAGCCCAGGGCCGCTTGGGTCGGGTTGCCGTCAGCATCGAAAGCGGCCTGGCGCGGTGGGCCGTCCAGGTTGATGTTACGGTCTGGCTGCTGGGTTTCCAGCGCGGTCAGCAATACGGCCAGGCGACGTGGCGCGGCGTAGACTTTTTTCGCTTCAAACTTCAGGCCAGCGCTGTGCAGGCCTTTTTCGATACCGGCCAGGAATGCGTCGGCCAGGGTATTGAGTGCCTTGGGTGGCAGCTCTTCGGTGCCCAGTTCAACCAGGAAATCTTGAGCACTCATTGTGCAGCCTCCAGCTTAGCCAACACTTCATCACGCAAATCCGGGGTAGCCATCGGGAAGCCCAGCTTGGCGCGAGCCAGCAGGTAGGCTTGGGCGACGGAACGCGCCAGGGTGCGCACACGCAGGATGTATTGCTGGCGCGCGGTTACCGAGATGGCACGGCGAGCATCCAGCAGGTTGAAGGTATGGGACGCCTTCAACACCATTTCATAGCTCGGCAACGGCAGCGGCTGGTCGAGTTCGATCAGGCGCTTGGCTTCGCTTTCATAGAAGTCGAACAGTTCGAACAGCTTGTCGACGTTGGCGTGTTCGAAGTTGTAGGTGGACTGCTCCACTTCGTTCTGGTGGAACACGTCGCCGTAGGTGACTTTGCCGAACGGGCCGTCAGCCCACACCAGGTCGTAGACCGAATCCACGCCTTGCAGGTACATGGCCAGGCGCTCGAGACCGTAGGTGATCTCGCCGGTCACCGGGTAGCACTCGATGCCGCCCGCTTGCTGGAAGTAGGTGAACTGGGTCACTTCCATGCCGTTGAGCCAGACTTCCCAGCCCAGGCCCCAGGCGCCGAGTGTTGGCGATTCCCAGTTGTCTTCGACGAAACGGATGTCGTGGACCAGCGGGTCCAGACCGACATGTTTCAACGAGCCCAGGTACAGTTCCTGGAAGTTGTCCGGGTTCGGCTTCAGGACTACCTGGAACTGGTAGTAGTGCTGCAGACGGTTCGGGTTTTCGCCGTAGCGGCCGTCAGTCGGGCGACGACTGGGCTGCACATAAGCGGCGTTCCAGGTTTCCGGGCCGATGGCCCGCAGGAAGGTAGCGGTGTGGAAAGTGCCGGCGCCTACTTCCATATCGTAGGGCTGAAGTACCACACAACCTTGCTCGGCCCAGTATTGCTGGAGGGCGAGGATCAAGTCTTGGAAGGTACGCACGGCTGGCGTAGGCTGGCTCACGAAATTCACCTGTTACTTGGGCTGCGATTTAAAGAGCGGGAGTATACCCGATTCGGCCCTGCCACCACTCCCTGGAGCCTTATGCCACGCTGCTTTTGGTGTTCTGAAGATCCGCTGTACATGGCTTATCACGATCAAGAGTGGGGAACGCCGCTGCGCGATGCGCAGGGTTTGTTCGAGTTGCTTTTGCTCGAAGGGTTCCAGGCGGGCCTGTCCTGGATCACCGTTTTACGCAAACGCGAGCATTATCGAAAGGTCTTGTTCGGCTTTGATGCCCAGCGCCTGGCACAGCTGACCGATGCAGAAATCGAAGCGCTGATGCTCGACCCGGGCATCGTGCGCAATCGCCTCAAGCTCAACGCCACCCGACGCAATGCCGCTGCCTGGCTGGCGCTGGAGGACCCGGTGGAGTTTCTGTGGTCGTTTGTGGGCGGCGTGCCCAAGGTCAATCATTTCAAGGACCGCAGCCAGGTCCCGGCCATTACGCCGGAGGCTGAGGCCATGAGCCGCGCCCTGAAAAAAGCCGGGTTCACCTTCGTCGGCCCGACCATCTGTTACGCGTTCATGCAGGCCTCGGGCATGGTCATGGACCACACTCAGGATTGCGACCGTTACGCGGACTTGGCCAACGCCGGTTAGAATGGCCGCTTTGCGCACCACACACGATCAGGAGTGACCTGTGGAAAAGTTTAAAGGCGCCTTGCTGGTAGGCGCTCTTCGGTTGTTTGCCCTATTGCCCTGGCGCGCGGTTCAAGCGGTCGGCACGGCGATTGGCTGGATCATGTGGAAGACCCCCAACCGCTCTCGCGACACGGTGCGGATCAACCTCTCCAAATGCTTCCCCGAGATGGACCCGGTCGAGCGCGAACGCATGGTCGGTCGCAGCTTGATGGACATCGGCAAGTCGCTGACCGAAAGCGCCTGCGCCTGGATCTGGCCGGCCCAGCGCTCCATCGACCTGGTGCGCGAAGTCGAAGGCCTGGAAGTGCTGCATGAAGCCCTGGCCTCGGGCAAGGGCGTGGTCGGTATCACCAGCCACCTGGGCAACTGGGAGGTGTTGAACCACTTCTATTGCAGCCAGTGCAAACCGATCATCTTTTACCGTCCGCCCAAGCTCAAGGCCGTGGACGAATTGCTGCGCAAACAGCGCGTGCAATTGGGTAACCGCGTGGCGGCCTCCACCAAGGAAGGCATCCTCAGTGTGATCAAGGAAGTGCGCAAAGGCGGCCAGGTGGGCATCCCTGCCGACCCGGAGCCGGCGGAGTCGGCCGGCATCTTCGTACCGTTTTTCGCCACCCAGGCCCTGACCAGCAAGTTCGTGCCGAACATGTTGGCGGGCCACAAGGCCGTCGGCGTATTCCTGCATGCCCTGCGGCTGCCGGACGGCTCGGGTTACAAGGTGATCTTGGAAGCGGCGCCGGAAGACATGTACAGCACCGACACTGCCACCTCCTGCGCGGCGATGAGCAAGGTGGTGGAGCGTTATGTCGGCGCCTACCCGAGCCAGTACATGTGGAGCATGAAGCGCTTCAAGAAACGCCCGCCGGGCGAGGCGCGGTGGTATTGATGTACCTCGATCTGTAGACCCATGCAGATCTAGTGTGGGAGCTGGCTTGCCTGCGATGGCATCACCTCGGTGTAACTGAAGGACCGAGTTGCCTGCATCGCAGGCAAGCCAGCTCCCACAAGAGTCTCTTTCAGGCCTGGCGATCAAGTTTCTTCAGGAACACCGTCATCTCTTTCTCGGCCTGTTTATCGCCATGCGCCAGGGCCGCTTCGATCCCCTTCTCCCACGCCAGCCGCGCTGCGGCACTGTCACCGTTGGCCTGATGGGCCTTGCCCAACAGCTTCCACGCCGCCGAATACTTCGGGTCAAACTCGACGCACTTATGCAGATGCTCCGCCGCCTTGGCGTTGTCCTTCAAGTCCAGATACCCCTTGCCCAAGCCAAAGCGTAGCAATGAGTTATCCACACCCTTGGCGAGCATTTTTTCCAGGGATTCGAGCATGGCTGTGCATCCTTTAGCTAGGTCGGGTTTTCAATAACGCCCTCGCGGGCAAACCCGCTTCCATAGCAGGAAAGCGATCTCCTGTGGGAGCGGGCTTGCCCGCGATGAGGGCGGCAGGATCAGCTGAATATGCTGATCAGAAAAAGCTCAGCCCCACGTGGAACAACTTCTCCACATCACGGATATGTTTCTTGTCCACCAGGAACAGGATCACATGGTCACCCGTGGCGATCACCGTGTCGTCGTGGGCAATGATCACTTCTTCGTCGCGAATGATCGCACCAATGGTGGTACCCGGCGGCAGGCCGATATCGCGGATGGCCTTGCCGATCACCTTGCTCGATTTCGCATCGCCGTGGGCAATCGCCTCGATGGCTTCCGCCGCGCCACGGCGCAGGGAGTGCACGCTGACGATATCGCCACGGCGCACGTGGGCAAGCAAGGTGCCGATGGTCGCCAGCTGCGGGCTGATGGCGATGTCGATATCGCCGCCCTGGATCAGGTCGACATAGGCCGGGTTGTTGATGATGGTCATCACCTTCTTGGCGCCCAATCGCTTGGCCAGCAAGGACGACATGATGTTGGCCTCGTCATCGTTGGTCAGCGCCAGGAAGATATCGGCGTCGGCGATGTTCTCCTCCATCAGCAGGTCACGGTCCGAGGCGCTGCCTTGGAGGACGACGGTGCTGTCGAGGGTGTCGGACAAATGCCGGCAGCGTGCAGGATTCATCTCGATGATCTTGACCTGATAGCGGCTCTCGATGGCTTCGGCCAGGCGCTCGCCAATCTGCCCGCCACCGGCGATGACGATGCGTTTGTAGGTCTCGTCCAGCCGGCGCATTTCGCTCATCACCGCACGAATATTGGCTTTGGCAGCGATGAAAAATACTTCGTCGTCGGCCTCGATCACGGTGTCGCCCTGGGGCAGGATCGGTCGGTCGCGTCGGAAAATCGCCGCCACGCGGGTTTCCACATTCGGCATGTGTTCGCGCAGCTGGCGCAATTGCTGGCCCACCAACGGACCGCCGTAGTAGGCCTTCACCGCCACCAGTTGGGCCTTGCCCTCGGCGAAGTCGATCACCTGCAAGGCCCCGGGGATTTCGATCAGGCGCTTGATGTAGTGGGTCACCACCTGTTCCGGGCTGATCAGCACGTCCACTGGAATCGCGTCGTTGTCGAAAAGCCCGGCACGGGTCAGGTAAGCCGCCTCACGCACGCGGGCGATTTTGGTCGGCGTGTGGAACAGGGTGTGGGCGACCTGGCAGGCGACCATATTGGTCTCGTCGCTGTTGGTCACCGCCACCAGCATGTCGGCGTCGTCGGCACCGGCCTGGCGCAGTACCGTCGGAAATGACGCGCGGCCCTGCACGGTACGGATGTCCAGGCGGTCGCCAAGGTTGCGCAGGCGTTCGGCATCGGTGTCGACCACAGTGATGTCGTTGGCTTCACTGGCCAAATGCTCGGCCAGCGTGCCACCGACCTGCCCTGCCCCAAGGATGATGATTTTCATCCGGTCACTCCCTTAAACCCATTCAGCCGCGTGCGGCGGCAATCTTGATCAGTTTGGCGTAATAGAAGCCGTCGTGTCCGCCTTCCTGTGCAAGCAATTGGCGACCATGGGGCTGCTTGATGCCGGCGGCCGTGGCGAGATCGAGCTCACGCGCACCGCTGGTGCGGGCGAGGAAGGCTTGGATCACCTCGGTGTTTTCGGTGGGCAAGGTCGAGCAGGTGGCGTAGAGCAGGATGCCGCCGACTTCAAGGGTCGGCCACAGTGCGTCGAGCAACTCGCCTTGCAGCACGGCCAGGGCGGCGATGTCGTCGGGTTGGCGGGTCAGCTTGATGTCCGGGTGGCGACGGATCACACCGGTGGCGGAACAGGGGGCGTCGAGCAGGATGCGCTGGAACGGCTTGCCATCCCACCAGGTGGCGGTGTCGCGGCCGTCGGCGGCGATCAGCTCGGCACTCAGGCCCAGGCGTGCGAGGTTTTCCCGCACGCGCACCAGGCGCTTGGCTTCCAGGTCGACGGCGACCACACCGGCGAGGTCTTTTTCGACCTCAAGAATGTGACAGGTCTTGCCGCCAGGCGCGCAGCAGGCGTCCAGCACCCGCTGGCCGGGGGCCAGGTCGAGCAGGTCGGCGGCCAGTTGCGCGGCTTCGTCCTGCACGCTGATCCAGCCTTCGGCAAAGCCCGGCAGGCTGCGCACATCGGTGGCGGCGTCGAGCACAATGCCGTCGACGCTGTACACGCAGGCAGTAGCGCCAATGCCCGCGTCCGCCAGCAGTTGCAGGTAGCTGTCCCGGTGGTGATGGCGACGGTTGACCCGCAGGATCATCGGCGGGTGTGCATTGTTGGCCGCGCAAATGGCTTCCCATTGCTCGGGCCAGAAGGCTTTCAGGGACTTTTGCAGCCAGCGCGGGTGGGCGGTGCGCACCACCGGGTCATGCTCCAGCTCGGCCAGCAGCGCTTCGCTTTCACGCTGGGCGCGGCGCAGCACGGCATTGAGCAGCGCCTTGGCCCAGGGCTTTTTCAGTTTATCGGCGCAACCGACGGTTTCGCCGATGGCCGCGTGGGCCGGCACACGGGTGTAGAGCAACTGGTAGAGGCCCACCAGCAGCAATGCTTCGACATCGGCATCCGCCGCCTTGAAGGGCTTTTGCAGCAGCTTGGCCGCCAGCGCCGACAAGCGCGGCTGCCAGCGTGCAGTGCCGAAGGCCAGGTCCTGGGTGAAGCCACGGTCGCGGTCGTCGACCTTATCCAGTTGCGTGGGCAACGAACTGTTCAGCGAAGCCTTGCCGTTGAGGACGGCGGCGAGAGCCTTGGCGGCGGCCAGACGCGGATTCATTGCGCGACCACCCCGAGAAGCGTGCCCAGGGCAAATTTCTCACGACGGCTGTTGAACAAATCGCTGAAATTAAGCGCCTTGCCCCCGGGCAATTGCAGACGGGTCAGGCACAGCGCCTGCTCACCACAGGCGACCAGCAGGCCGTCCTTGCTGGCGCCGATGATTTCACCGGGAGCACCTTTACCGTCGGCCAGGGTGGCGGCTAATACCTTCAGGGCTTCGCCATTGAGGCTGCTGTGGCAGATCGGCCACGGGTTGAACGCGCGCACCAGGCGCTCCAGCTCCACGGCCGGGCGGTTCCAGTCGATGCGCGCCTCGTCCTTGTTCAGCTTGTGGGCGTAGGTGGCCAGGCTGTCGTCCTGCACTTCGCCTTCCAGGGTACCGGCGGCGAGCCCGGCGATGGCCTGGATCACGGCAGGCGGGCCCAGTTCGGCCAGGCGGTCGTGCAGGCTGCCGCCAGTGTCTGCGGCGGTGATCGGGGTGGTGACTTTGAGCAGCATCGGACCGGTGTCCAGGCCAGCCTCCATGCGCATCACGGTGACGCCGCTTTCACGGTCACCGGCTTCCACGGCGCGTTGGATCGGCGCCGCACCGCGCCAGCGCGGCAGCAGCGACGCATGGCTGTTGATGCAACCCAGGCGTGGGATATCCAGCACCGCTTGCGGCAGGATCAGGCCATAAGCGACCACGACCAGCAAGTCCGGCTGCAGCGCGGCCAGTTCGGCCTGGGCCTCGGCATTGCGCAGGGTCGGCGGTTGCAGCACAGGAATGTTGTGCTCGAGCGCCAGTTGCTTGACCGGGCTCGGCATCAGTTTTTGCCCGCGACCGGCCGGGCGATCCGGCTGGGTGTACACCGCGACGATGTCATAGGGGCTGGCAAGCAGCGCCTTGAGGTGTTCGGCGGCGAATTCGGGGGTGCCGGCAAAAACAATGCGCAATGGCTCGGTCATGGGAGGTCTCGGTTAAAAGCAGTCACAAAAGAAAAAGGCTTGCCGCAGCAAGCCTTTGGAAGAAGGGCATCAAGCTTGCTGGCGATGCTTTTTTTCCAGCTTCTTCTTGATCCGGTCACGTTTGAGCGTGGACAGGTAATCGACAAACAGCTTGCCGTTGAGGTGGTCGCATTCGTGCTGGATGCAGACTGCCAGCAGGCCTTCGGCGATCAGCTCGAACGGCTTGCCGTCGCGGTCCAGGGCCTTGATCTTCACGCGCAGCGGGCGTTCGACGTTCTCGTAGAACTCCGGCACCGACAGGCAGCCTTCCTGGTATTCGCCCATCTCGTCGGTCAGCGGTTCGAACTCGGGATTGATGTACACCCTCGGTTCGCTGCGGTCTTCCGACAGGTCCATGACCACGACGCGCTGATGCACGTTGACCTGGGTCGCGGCGAGGCCGATGCCCGGGGCTTCATACATTGTTTCAAACATGTCATCGACCAACTGACGAACCTTGTCGTCCACTACGGCCACCGGTTTGGCGATCGTGCGCAGGCGCGAGTCGGGGAATTCGAGGATGTTCAAAATAGCCATAAGCGTAATTGCTGCACATGTGAGGTAGAGGCAAATCGGCGTTGGGATGGACCCAGACAGCCGGTGTGAAAGGCTCGCAAGCCGCGAAGGCTATGGCATTTCACGCGAACGCACATAATAAAGGAGATTCACCCCATGAGGAAATCGCTACTCGTCTTGCTGCTGTGGGCCCCGCTTGCCATGGCCCTGCTTCCTGCACCCGTCCAGCGCCTGGATCCGCCGGCCTATCAGGCCATCCAGCGCTTTTTGTTGCACAACCGCATTCTTGATTCGCCCACCGACCTGGACACCGCGCCCTACATTGTCGCCGCCGGCAACGGCCGGGTATTGGGCGCCCATGACGAGCACGTGCATGCCCGGGGCGTCCTGGACCCTGCCCAGCCGGGTTATGCAATCGTGCGACGCGGCAAGGCTTACACCGATCCGCACACCCAGGAGCTGCTGGGTATCAACGCGGATGACATCGGCACCGCACAATTTGTAACCGCAGGTGATCTCACCACCCTCGCCGTGCATCGGGTCACCCAGGAGGTCCGGCCTGGCGATCGCTTGCTGCGCGTCCAACCTGCCATCGATCCGGCCAACTTTGGCGCATCCCGGTCGGCGCCGTTCATTGCGGGACAGATCATCGATATCCCCAGGGGCGTGACCCAGATCGGCGTGCTGGATGCCGTCACCCTGAACAAAGGCCGCCGTGACGGTGTGGTCGAAGGCCAACTGCTGACATTGATCAAGGCCGGCGCGACCGTGCGCGACACCCTGACTGGCGCACCGGTCACGCTACCGGACGAACGCGCCGGCACGCTGTTGGTGTTTCGCACCTATGAAAAGCTCAGTTATGGCCTGGTGCTCAGTGCTTCCCGACCCCTGGCCGTAATGGATCGTTTCGAGAGTGCTGATCAAACGCAATAAATAGCCTGCTAAATAAGTTACCAACAGAGTTATCCACAGCTTGTTCCGGTCAAGGATGATCAGATGTATCCGATAAACAGCAGTGAAATATCCCCTTCAGAACTGGAAGCCCGACTACGCTTGCACAGGCTGCCGGAGGTGGGCCCGAAGCGTTTCCGCTTATTGATCGAGGCATTCGGCTCGGCCTCAAAGGCTATCAGCGCGCCGGCCAGTGCCTGGCGTTCCCTGGGTTTGCCAGCCATCAGCGCCGAGGCTCGGCGCAGTCACGAGATCCGCGACGGTGCCAGCCGGGCATTGGGCTGGCTTGAGCACCCGGCCCAGCATTTGCTGATGTGGGACCAGCCGGACTACCCCGCCTTGCTTGCCCAGATCGACGATGCGCCGCCGCTTTTATTCGTCGCAGGCGACCCCGGGATCCTGGAAAAACCGCAGTTGGCGATGGTCGGCAGTCGCCGGGCATCACGCCCAGGGATGGACACCGCCGCTGCCTTTTCCCGCAGCCTGGCAAGCGCCGGTTTTGTCATCACCAGTGGCCTGGCGTTGGGCATCGACGGTGCGGCTCATCAAGCGGCATTGGACGTCGGCGGCCAGACCATCGGCGTGCTCGGCACGGGGCTGGAAAATTTTTATCCACAGCGCCATAAACGCCTGGCAGAAGCGATGATTGCCCATGGCAGCGCAGTGGTTTCCGAGTTTGCGCTGGATGCCGCGCCCCATGCGGCCAACTTTCCACGACGCAACCGAATCATCAGCGGGCTGTCCCTGGGCGTGCTGGTGGTGGAAGCCAGCATCGCCAGCGGCTCATTGATTACGGCGAAACTGGCGGCTGAACAGGGGCGTGAGGTGTATGCGATTCCGGGCTCTATCCATCATCCCGGCGCCAAGGGCTGCCACCAGTTGATCCGCGACGGCGCGGTACTGGTGGAAACCATCGAGCACATTCTGGAAGGGTTGCGCGGCTGGCAGGCGTTGTCTCGCCCGGTGCCGATACCGGTGGTGCATCCGCTGGTGGCGCTGCTGCACGCGGCGCCTCACACCAGTGAGGGGTTGGCGATTGCCAGCGGGCGTCCGTTGTCCCAGGTGTTGGCGACCCTGACGGAACTGGAGCTGGAAGGCCAGGTGATCTGCGAAAGCGGGCGCTGGCTTGCGCGCTGCTAGGTTTTGTAACGAAGATCGGTAAACTGCGCAGAGCTTTAGTCCGGAGAGTGAGCAATGGTCAACAGGTGGCGTGTGCTGGAAACCGCACGAGAAATTCGCGCAGGCGCGGTGATCGCCTACCCAACCGAGGCGGTGTGGGGCTTGGGCTGCGATCCGTGGAATGAAGAGGCAGTCGACCGTCTGCTCGCGATCAAGAACCGCTCGGTAGACAAGGGCCTGATCCTGGTGGCGGACAACATTCGCCAGTTCGATTTTCTCTTCGAAGACTTCCCGCAGGACTGGATCGACCGCATGGCCAGCACTTGGCCGGGGCCGAACACCTGGCTGGTGCCCCACCAGGATCTGTTGCCGGAATGGGTGACCGGGATGCACGACACCGTCGCGTTGCGCGTCACCGACCACCCACTGGTGCGGGACCTGTGTTCGCTGGTCGGGCCGTTGATTTCGACGTCGGCCAATCCTCAAGGCCGTCCTGCCGCGCGCACGCGAATTCGCGTGGAGCAGTACTTCCGCGGCCAGGTGGACCTGGTATTGGGCGGCGCCCTGGGTGGGCGCAAGAACCCGAGCCTGATTCGAAACCTGGCAACCGGTGAGGTGGTGCGGCCGTCCTGAGGGCGCATCGTGCCCATCGCCGGCAGGCCCGCTTTAGCCGGCTTGCTGGCGATGGCACCCTCAAGCCTTACGGCAGCAGAATGGTCGACCCGGTGGTGCGACGCCCCGACAGCTCCGTCTGCGCCTTGGCCGCATCCGCCAGCGCAAACCGCTGATTGATATCAATGCGCACCTTGCCGCTCTTGATCATCGAAAACAGGTCGTCAGCCATGGCCTGCAAGTCTTTCGGGTTGCTGGCGTAGGTCGCCAGGGTCGGGCGGGTCACGTACAGCGAGCCCTTGGCTGCCAGAATCCCCAGGTTCACCCCGTCCACCGCGCCTGACGCGTTACCGAAGCTCACCACCAGGCCGCGTGGTGCCACGCTGTCCAAAGAGGTCAGCCAAGTGTCCTTGCCGACGCCGTCGTACACCACCGGGACCTTTTTGCCGTCGGTCAATTCCAGGACGCGCTGTGCGACGTTTTCCTTGCTGTAGTCGATGGTTTCCCAGGCACCGAGGGATTTGGCCAACGCGGCTTTTTCCGGCGAGCTGACCGTACCGATCAGCTTGACGCCCAGCGCCTTGGCCCATTGGCAGGCCAGGGAGCCCACGCCACCGGCAGCGGCGTGGAACAGGATGGTCTCGCCACCCTTGAGCTCATAGGTCTGGCGCAGCAGGTATTGCACGGTCAGGCCCTTGAGCATGGCGCCGGCGGCTTGTTCGAAGCTGATGTCGTCCGGCAGGTGCACCAGGTTGGCGGCGGGCAGCACGTGCAATTCGCTGTAGGCGCCCAGCGGGCCGCTGCCATAGGCCACGCGGTCGCCGACCTTGAACTGGCTGACTTCACTGCCGACCGCATCGACCACGCCGGCGCCTTCCGCGCCGAGCCCCGATGGCAGGGCCGGCGGCGCGTAGAGCCCACTGCGAAAATAGGTGTCGATGAAGTTCAGGCCGATGGCCTCGTTACGCACGCGAACCTGCTGCGGGCCCGGCTCTGCCGGCGTGTAGTCCACATACTCAAGCACTTCGGGGCCGCCATGGGCGCTGAACTGGATACGTTTGGCCATCTGCACTTCTCCTGAGGTCTATTTCGCGTAGCCCACTATCCCACTCCTAAGCTTGACCTTCGTCAACTGCGGCGACACAGGGTGCAGTGGTATCCTGTGCGCCCATTTGCCGCCGACGCCCAATGGCCTCGCGTAGCTTTGCCCGATTCAAGGTGATGCCATGACTACCCGCACCGAGGCTGTAAAGGCCTACCTGCTTGACCTGCAAGACCGCATTTGCAGCGCCCTGGAAACCTTCGAGACGGACACTCGCTTCATCGAAGACGCCTGGACCCGGCCTGCCGGCGGCGGCGGGCGCACCCGTGTGATCGAAAACGGGTCGGTGATCGAAAAAGGCGGCGTTAACTTTTCCCACGTGTTCGGTAGCGGCCTCCCACCGTCCGCCAGCGCGCATCGCCCCGAGCTGGCCGGTCGCGGGTTTGAAGCCCTGGGCGTGTCGCTGGTGATCCACCCGCACAACCCGCATGTGCCGACTTCCCACGCCAACGTGCGTTTTTTCATCGCTGAAAAAGACGGCGAAGAGCCGGTGTGGTGGTTCGGTGGCGGCTTCGACCTCACGCCCTACTACGGCAACGAAGAAGACTGCATCCACTGGCACCGTGTGGCCGAGCAGGCCTGTGCGCCGTTCGGTGCAGAGGTCTACTCGCGCTATAAGGCCTGGTGCGACAGCTACTTCCACATCAAGCATCGCAACGAGCCCCGGGGTATCGGCGGGCTGTTCTTCGATGACCTGAACGAGTGGGACTTCGACACCTGCTTCGCCTTCATCCGCGCGATCGGCGACGCCTACATCGACGCTTACCTGCCCATCGTGCAGCGCCGCAAAGCCATGGCCTACACCGAGCAGCAGCGCGAATTCCAGGAGTTTCGCCGCGGCCGCTACGTTGAGTTCAACCTGGTCTACGACCGCGGCACCCTGTTCGGACTGCAGTCGGGCGGGCGTACCGAGTCGATCCTGATGTCGCTGCCGCCGCAAGTGCGCTGGAGCTACGACTGGAAAGCCGCAGCCGGCAGCGAAGAAGCACGCCTCACTGACTACTTCCTGCAAGACCGCGACTGGCTTGGCGTGGCTGCGCCCAAGGCGGCCGTCTGATGGATCGTTATGTGGTATTCGGCAACCCTATCGGCCACAGCAAGTCGCCGCTGATTCACCGGATGTTCGCCGAGCAGACCGGCGAGCACCTGGACTACAGCACCCTGCTGGCGCCGCTGGAGGATTTTACCGCCTGCGCCCGTGAGTTTTTTCAGCAGGGCCGTGGTGCCAACGTCACCGTGCCGTTCAAGGAAGACGCCTACCGCCTGGCCAATACCTTGACCGAACGCGCCCAACGCGCCGGTGCTGTGAACACCCTGAGCAAACTGGCCGACGGCACCTTGCTCGGCGATAACACCGACGGCGCCGGCCTGGTGCGCGACCTGACGGTCAACGCCGGGTTAAGCCTGCAGGGCAAACGCATTCTGTTGCTGGGTGCCGGTGGTGCGGTGCGCGGCGCGCTGGAGCCGTTGCTGGCCGAGCGGCCCGCCTCACTGATCATCGCCAACCGCACGGTGGAAAAAGCCGAATTGCTCGCCGAGCTGTTCGACGATCTGGGCCCGGTGTCCGCCAGTGGTTTCGATTGGCTGCGTGAGCCGGTGGACGTGATCATCAACGCCACGTCCGCCAGCCTGTCAGGCGATGTACCGCCGATTGCCGGCAGCCTGATCGAACCGGGCAAGACGTTCTGCTACGACATGATGTACGCCAAGGAACCGACCGCGTTCTGTCGCTGGGCTACTGAGCAAGGTGCCGCCGTGGCGATGGATGGCCTGGGCATGCTGGTGGAACAGGCCGCGGAAGCGTTCTTCCTGTGGCGCGGCGTGCGCCCGGAGTCGGCCCCGGTTTTAGCTGAGCTGCGGCGGCAGCTGGCCTGAAGCTATCTGATGTGGGCATGGCCAATGTGGAAGCTGGCTTGCCTGCGATAGCGGTGGGTCAGCCACACACCTGGCACTGATACACCGCAACCGCAGGCAAGCCAGCTTCCACAGGTTTAACCGCGTTCAGTCTTCGAAATGGATGGGGCATTTATCCGCCCCTTCCAGCTTTTTCAACTCTTCCACCACCTGCGGCCTGGCCCGGCGCAACGTCAGGCTACGCCCCAACCCCCGCAACCGCCGCGCTTCCTGGTGCAGCATCTCGACGCCGGAATAGTCGATAAAGTTGATCTGCTGCGCCTCGATCACCACCCGCTCGCCCGAAAGGCTTTGCAGGCGCACTTGCAGGTAATGGCTGGCGCCGAAAAAGATCGAGCCGCCCACGCGCAACACATCTTCATCTCCGTCGCGCCACTGCTGGACCCTCGGTTGCGACGTGCGCTTGAGGTAGAAAAACAGCGAGGCCAGCACCCCCGCGTAGATCGCCGTTTGCAGCTCCAGCAACAACGTGGCGACGCACGTCAGGCTCATCACCACGAACTCGGCGCGGCTGACCCGGAACAATGCGCGAATGCCGCGTTGGTCAACCAGGCCCCAGCAAATCAGCAAGATGCTGGCGGCCATGCTCGGGATCGGAATATGCGCGATCAGCGCCGCACCAAACAGTGCGAAGAGCGCGACCCAGAGGGCAGAAAACACCCCGGCCAAGGGTGAGCAGGCACCGGCCTCGTAGCTGAGGCCGGAGCGGGTAAAGGAACCGGCTGACAGATAGCCGGAGAAAAATCCGCCAACAATATTGGATAAACCCTGCGCGCGAACTTCCTGGTTCGCATCGAGCAATTGTTGCGAGCGCGCCGACAGCGAGCGGGCAATCGACAGGCTGGTCACCAGCCCCAGCATGCCCACTGCAACGGCGCTGGGCAGCAGGCGCAGGATCATGTCCAGGTCCATCGGCAACGGGCTGAACGGTGGCAGCTTGCCGATAAACGAACTGACCAGCGCCACATGCCCGAACATCGCCGGCCATACCCAGGCGGCCAGGCTGCCAAGGGCCAGCGCGATCAGCAGTGTCGGCCAGCGCGGCACCAGCACTTTGAGCAACGCACCCACCAGCAACGTGCCTAAACCGAGGCCCAAGGAAGCGTGGTCCCACTCGCCGCCATGGTCGATCAGCGCCAGCAGGCTGTTGATCGCTGTGGCCTGGCTGGGCAAATCCAGCCCGAGCAGATTAGGCAATTGCCCCAGTGCGATCACCACGGCGGCGCCGAGGGTGAAACCCAGCACCACCGAATGCGAGACGAAATTCACCAGCGCGCCGAAGCGCAACATGCCCAGCAGCCACTGGAACACCCCGGCGAGGAAGGTCAGCAGCAGGATCAAGGTGATGTAGTCCTGTGATCCGGGCACGGCCAACGGGCTGACGCTGGCGTAGAGCACAATGGAAATGGCCGCCGTGGGGCCGCAGATCAGGTGCCAGGACGAGCCCCAGAGGCAGGCGATCAGCACCGGGATGATGGCGGCGTACAGGCCGTATTCGGGTGGGAGACCGGCAATCAGCGCGTAGGCAATCGACTGCGGCAAGGCGAGCACGGCACCGCTGAGGCCGACCATCGCGTCGCGGCCGACACTGGCGCGGGTCTGGCGCGGGAGCCAGGCGAGGAAGGGGAAGAGTGATTGGCGGGTGGGCCGGGGCATCGGGCTGCTCGAAATACTGTAGGAGCTGGCGGGCCAGCGAAGGTGGGTAACGATAACGCGGGTTGTGTGAAAAAACGCGGCGTTTTCGAGTGCTTCGCCGGCAAGCCGGCTCCTACAGGGGGTGGTGTTGCCTTCAGAGTTTGGCTTTTACGGCGGCCAGTGCATCCTGGCCATCCACGGTTTTCACGCCGTCCAGCCACTTGTCCAATACCGCCGGGTTAGCCTTGATCCACGCCTTCGCCGCATCGGCATTGCTGACTTTGTTGTTGGCCACCTGCGCCATGATCGCGTTCTCCATGTCCTGGGTGAAACTCAGGTTGGTCAGCAGTTTTCCGACATTCGGGCAGGCTTGTGCATAACCCTTGCGGGTCAAGGTGTACACGCTGCCGGTGTCACCGAAGTACTTTTCGCCACCCTTGAGGTAATGCATTTTCAACTGCACGTTCATCGGGTGCGGCGTCCAGCCGAGGAAGGTCACGAACTTCTGTTTCTTCACTGCCCGCGACACCTCGGCAAGCATCGCCTGTTCGCTGGATTCCACCAGCTTCCACTGGCCAAGGTCGAAGTCATTTTTCTTGATGATCTCCTGCAGCGAGATATTCGCCGGCGCGCCGGAGCCGATGCCGTAGATCTTCTTGTCGAACTTGTCGGCAAATTTGTTCAGGTCGGCGAAGTCATGTACCCCGGCGTCCCACACATAGTCCGGTACGGCGAGGGTGAACTCGGTGCCGTCGAGGTTTTTCGCCAGTTGCACCACATCGCCATTGGCCACGAACTTGTCGTAGAAGCCCTGTTGCGCCGGCATCCAGTTGCCGAGGAACACATCCACCTAGCCATCCTTGAGCCCGCCAAAGGTGATCGGCACCGCCAGGGTGTCGACCTTGGCCTTGTAGCCCATGCCGCTCAACAGGAAACCGGTGATGGCATTGGTCGCGGCAATGTCGCTCCAGCCTGGATCGGCCATCTTCACCGTCTCACAACCGGTGTCGGCGTACACGTTGGCGCAGCTCAACGCCAGCATGCCCAGCACCACAGTCAATTTTTGCATGGCCTTCCCTCTGTATTTATTGGTTTTGGCAGGGTTGTGGATAACGTGCCTTGCGCTCCAGGTCGTCGAGGTCGATATGGTTGCGCATGTATTGCTGACTGGCGTCGACCAGTGGCTGGTGATCCCAGCTCTTCAGCTTGCCTTGGGTCAGCGCCTCAAACACCAGGCGACGACGGCGTTGGCTGGCGAGCACCTGCTGGTGGATCGCCGGGATGTCCCATTTGGCCCGCGCTTCACGCAAAAACGCCTCGAACCGTGGCCGGTGTTCCGGTGCCTGGCTGAGGTCCTCCCGCTCGTGCGGGTCGTTATGTACATCAAACAACAGGCAAGGATCGTCCTCACTGTAGATGAACTTGTAGGCGCCACGGCGGATCATCATCAGCGGGCTGATGGTGCCTTCGGCCATGTATTCGCCGAACACTTCGTCATGCCCGCCCTGCCCCAGCAAGTGCGGGAGCAGCGAGCGGCCATCCAGCGGCAGGCGTGGGTCCAGCTCGCCGCCGGCCAGCTCCACCAGGGTCGGCAACAGGTCGGCAGTGGAAACGGCGTGGGTCACGCGGCCCGCGGCAAACTGCCCCGGCGCACTGACCAGCAGCGGCACGCGCGCAGCCATTTCAAACCAGTGCATTTTGTACCAGAGGCCACGCTCGCCAAGCATGTCGCCATGGTCGCCGGAGAAGATGATGATCGTGTCATCGGCCAGGCCGGTGTCTTCCAGGGTTTGCAGGAGCTTGCCGACATTGCTGTCGATATAGCTGCACGCGCCGAAGTAGGCGCGGCGGGCATCGCGGATCTTGGCCAGCGGCAGCGGCTTGTCCCACAGGTCGTAGACCTTGAGCAGGCGTTGCGAATGCGGGTCGAGGTCGCCTCGCGCGGGTGTTGCAGGCAAAGGGATGTCGGCATCGTCGTACAGGTCCCAGAACGGCTTGGGAATGGTGTACGGGTCGTGCGGGTGGGTCATCGACACGGTCAGGCAGAACGGCTGGTCGCCGTCTTCGCGGATATGGTCGAACAGGTATTGCTGGGCCTTGAACACCACCTCTTCGTCGAAATCCAGCTGATTAGTGCGCACACAAGGGCCGGCTTGCAGCACCGAGGACATGTTGTGGTACCAGCTGGGGCGTACGTCCGGCTCATCCCAATTCACTGCCCAACCGTAGTCGGCCGGGTAGATATCGCTGGTCAGGCGTTCTTCATAGCCATGCAACTGATCGGGGCCACAGAAATGCATCTTGCCCGACAGCGCCGTGCGATAACCGAGACGACGCAGGTAGTGGGCATAAGTCGGGACATCGGCGGGGAAATCCGCTGCGTTGTCGTAGGCGCCGATCTTGCTCGGCAACTGGCCGCTGACCAGGGTAAATCGCGACGGCGCGCACAGCGGGCTGTTGCAATAAGCGGCGTCGAACACCACACCCTGCGCGGCGAGGCGGCTCAGGTTGGGCAACTTGATCGGGGAAGGTCCGTAGAACGGAAGCAGCGGCGCGGCCATTTGATCGGCCATGATGAAAAGAATGTTCTTGCGCTTCATGGGTCTTCGGCATTCCATAGGCGGTGTTTATGCGAATGAGCATGCAGCCCATGGAAAATGGGGTAAAGCCCATGAAAAGCAATGTCTAGGATAAGCACAGCTTATGTATGAAGCCCTCGGTGACCTGTCCCTCGACTTGTTGCGCGCCTTCGAAGCCGCCGCGCGCCACCGCAGCTTTACCGCTGCCGCGATGGAGCTGAGCACCACCCAGCCCGCGATCAGCCAGCAGATCAAGCGCCTGGAAGAACAGCTGGCGATCCGCCTGTTCGATCGCATCTACCGTGGCATCGAGCTGACCGACGCCGGTGCCCTGCTGTTCGAGCATGTGCAAGGCGGCCTGCAAAGCATTAATCACGGCCTCAGCGCGATTACCCAGCAGGACCAGCATGAAGTGCTGCAAGTGGCCACCGACTTCGCCTTCGCCGCCTATTGGCTGATGCCGCGCCTGCATCGCTTCCACCAGGCCAACCCTCAGGTCGACGTGAGCCTGGTGACCAGCGAGCGCAACCACGCGACCCTGCGCAGCGATATCGACGTCGCAGTGCTCTTCGGTGATGGCCGGTTCAAACAGGGCGACAGCCTGTGGCTGTTCAACGAGGAAGTATTCCCGGTCTGCAGCCCGCAGTGGCTCAAGGACCAGGCCGTGCCGCTGACCGTTCAGAATTTGCAGGATTTCCCCTTGCTGCACCTGCGCCAGGAAAACAACAGCCAATGGTTCGACTGGAGTGGTGTGTTTCGCGAGCTGGGCATCAGCACCGCGCCCACACCGGGGCAACTGCGCTTCGACAACTACACCCTGCTGATCCAGGCGGCGATTGCCGGCCAGGGCGTGGCCATCGGCTGGCGCCACCTGGTGGATAACCTGCTGGAACAGAACTGGCTGTGCCGGCCAATCGGCGACACCGTGATCTCGCGCTTCGGCTATTACGTGGTGCAACCCCAGCGCAAGCGGCGTGGGCAACTGGTCGAGCGTTTTGTCGACTGGCTGGTGGCGGAGCAGGCCAGCAGCGCGCAGTCGCTGACCGGGCTGGCCCTGCCATCGATTGCGGTCTAGGATTTGGCGCACAGTGGATCCGGAGTCCGACATGCAACGTATCAAGGGCTACCACGCCCACATCTACTTTGACGCCAGCACCATCGACCAGGCGCGGGCCTTGTGCGAGGACGGTGCCAGGCTGTTTCCGCTGCGCATGGGCCGCGTGCATGAACGGCCCGTCGGCCCGCACCCGGACTGGAGTTGCCAACTGGCGTTCGACGCCGAATACATCGGCGTGGTGTTGCCGTGGCTGGCGCTCAACCGCAATGGCCTGGTGGTGTTCCTGCACCCCGATACCGGCGATGACCTGAAAGATCACACCGACTACGCGATCTGGATGGGGGCGATGCGCGAATTGGACCTGTCTATTTTCTGACCTGCGACCTGATGCAGGATCCGGCCTGTCGGCGATGGCGCCTCAAGAGCGCTATTGCCGCCAGGCCGGTTCCTTTGCACGCGCACTCCCTATATATGGGATGTATATTTATATATTGAGACTTGCGTGCGCCTGGGTTTATATTCGCTGCATCCGCTCAGAACTCAGGTGAAGCGATGCAGGCGCAATTGATCGCGCTCGATTGGGGGACCAGCTCCCTTCGTGCTTACAAACTCGGCCCGGCGGGTGTGGTGCTGGAACAGCGCGCGCTGGCGTCCGGCATCATGCACTTGCCCAGCGAGCCCCGGGATATTGCCGGCGTGCGCTGCAGCGATGGCTTCGAGTTGGCGTTCGATGCGGCGTGCGGCGACTGGCTCGACGCCGAGCCAGGCTTGCCGGTGATCGCCTGCGGTATGGTCGGCAGCGCCCAGGGCTGGAGCGAAGCGGCTTATCGCAATACCCCCGTGGACGTCGCGAGCCTCGGCAAGGCCTTGCACACCGTGCGCAGCCTGCGCGGCGTGGCGGTGCACATCGTGCCGGGTGTGATCGAGCAGGTCGGCTTGCCCAACGTGATGCGCGGCGAAGAAACCCAGGTGCTGGGCGTGCTGCAAAGCCTACCGAGCACCGCTGAAGTGTTGATCGGCCTGCCCGGCAGCCATTCCAAATGGGTCGAGGTGGTCGACGGTTGCATCACTCACTTCGACACCTTCATGACCGGCGAGCTGTTCGCGGTACTGAGCAAGCACAGCATTCTCGGGCGTACGCAAAAGGTCGCCGAGCAGTTTCAGGCCGACGCGTTTGATCGCGGCGTGCAGGTGGCGCTCTCCAGGGACGGCCAGCGTGGCGTGCTGTCGACGCTGTTCAGCGCACGCGCCCTGGGCCTCACCGCCGAACTCGCCCCGGAGCAACAACCCGATTACTTGTCTGGCCTGCTGATCGGCCATGAACTCGCCGGCTTGCCTGGCCACGCCAAGCAAACGCCGATCATCCTGGTCGGTGCTGGCGCCCTCTGCGCCCGCTACCAACGCGCCCTCGCCTTGTGCGGTTTCGCCCACGTCAGCCTGGCGCAGGAAGCGACCGAGCGTGGCCTGTGGCAATTGGCCGTGGCGGCCGGGCTCACTCAACCTGCAACGGAGGCCTGACATGCTCAAGCAAGCACTCGCACAAAACGGTTTGATCGCGATTTTGCGCGGGGTACGACCGGACGAAGCCCAAGCCATCGGCCAAGTGCTGTACCAGGCGGGCTTTCGGGTGATCGAAGTCCCGCTGAACTCGCCCGACCCGTACACCAGCATCCGCACCTTGCGCGACAGCCTGCCCGCCGATTGCCTGATCGGTGCCGGCACGGTGTTGACGCCCGAGCAGGTCGAGCAGGTGCAGGCCGCCGGAGGCCAGGTGATCGTCATGCCCCACAGCGATGCCAAGGTGTTGCGCGCGGCGAAAGCCGCCGGCCTGTACCTGTCGCCCGGCGTGGCCACGCCTACCGAGGCCTTCGCCGCCTTGGCCGAAGGTGCCGACGTGTTGAAGCTGTTCCCGGCCGAGCAAATGGGCCCTTCGGTGATCAAGGCGTGGCTGGCGGTATTGCCCGCAGGCACGTTGCTGCTGCCGGTGGGCGGTATCACCCCGGACAACATGCAGGTGTTCATCGACGCCGGCGCCAAGGGCTTCGGGTTGGGGTCGGGATTGTTCAAACCGGGTATGACAGTGGATCAGGTAGCGAGCCGCGCCCAGGCTTATGTCGCCGCCTGGAAAGCCCTGAGCTGATATCAAGTTCCGCGCCTGCAGGCGCTGCATCTATAAGAGAGATAACAGATGAAAATCACCAAACTGACGACCTTCATCGTCCCGCCGCGCTGGTGCTTCCTCAAGGTCGAGACCGACCAGGGCGTCACCGGCTGGGGTGAACCCGTGGTCGAAGGCCGCGCCCACACCGTGGCTGCTGCGGTCGAGGAACTGTCCGACTACCTGATCGGCAAAGACCCACGCAATATCGAAGACATCTGGACCGTGCTCTATCGCGGTGGCTTCTACCGAGGCGGCGCCGTGCACATGAGCGCCCTCGCCGGTATCGACCAGGCGCTGTGGGACATCAAGGGCAAGGCCCTCGGTGTGTCGGTCAGCGACCTGCTCGGTGGCCAGGTGCGTGACAAGATCCGCGTGTATTCGTGGATCGGCGGCGACCGCCCCGCCGATACCGCGCGCGCTGCCAAAGAGGCCGTGGCCCGTGGTTTTACTGCGGTGAAAATGAATGGCACCGAAGAATTGCAGTTCGTCGACAGCTTCGAGAAAGTCGACCTGGCCCTGGCCAACGTCGCGGCCGTGCGCGATGCAGTCGGCCCTAACGTCGGCATCGGCGTCGACTTCCATGGCCGGGTGCACAAGCCTATGGCCAAGGTGCTGATGAAAGAGCTGGACCCGTACAAACTGATGTTTATCGAAGAGCCGGTGCTCAGTGAAAACTACGAAGCCCTCAAGGAACTGGCACCGTTGACCAGCACGCCCATTGCCTTGGGCGAGCGCCTGTTTTCGCGTTGGGACTTCAAGCGCGTGCTCAGCGAAGGCTACGTCGACATCATCCAGCCGGATGCTTCCCATGCCGGCGGCATCACCGAGACCCGCAAGATCGCCAACATGGCCGAAGCCTACGACGTGGCCCTGGCCCTGCACTGCCCGTTGGGCCCGATTGCCTTGGCGGCCTGCCTGCAACTGGATGCGGTTTGCTACAACGCGTTTATCCAGGAGCAAAGCCTGGGCATTCACTACAACGAGAGCAACGACCTGCTCGACTACGTGCGCGACCCGGGCGTGTTCGACTATGACCAGGGCTTCGTGAAGATCCCCAACGGGCCTGGCCTGGGCATCGAGATCAATGAGGAATACGTGATCGAACGCGCGGCCATCGGCCACCGCTGGCGCAACCCGATCTGGCGGCATGCCGACGGCAGTTTTGCCGAGTGGTGATATTGACCTGAAGGGACCTGTTCGAATGTGGGAGCTGGCCTGCGATAGCGGTCTGCCTGTGCCAGATGAGTCAGCGGTCGCACCGCCATCGCAGGCAAGCCAGCTCCCACATTGACCGCGTCGACCCGTCCTCAATAAACATAACAAGAGGCAACCCCCATGCACCCTGAATCCTTCACCGGGCAGGCATCTTTAGTCACGCCTACCCGAAAGCGCTTCTTCATCATGGTGCTGCTGTTTATCACCGTGGTGATCAACTACCTCGACCGCAGCAACCTGTCGATTGCCGCCCCGGCCCTGACCAGTGAACTGGGGATCGACCCGGTGCACGTCGGGCTGATCTTTTCCGCATTCGGCTGGACCTATGCCGCCATGCAGATCCCTGGCGGCTGGTTGGTCGACCGGGTTCCGCCCCGCATTCTCTACACCGCTGCCCTGCTGCTGTGGTCGATCGCCACCGTAATGCTCGGGTTTGCCGCCAGTTTCATCGCGCTGTTTGTGCTGCGCATGGCCGTCGGCGCCCTGGAGGCGCCGGCCTACCCGATCAACAGCCGTGTGGTCACCACCTGGTTTCCCGAACGCGAGCGCGCCACTGCGATTGGCGTCTATACCTCCGGGCAGTTTGTCGGGCTGGCCTTTCTCACGCCGGTCCTGGCGTGGCTGCAGCACGCGTTCGGCTGGCACATGGTGTTTGTCGCCACCGGTGGCGTCGGCATCCTGTGGGCCGTGATCTGGTACGCGGTGTACCGCGAGCCGAAGGATTTCAAAGGCGCCAACGCCGCTGAAATCGACCTGATCCGCGAAGGTGGCGGGCTGGTCGACATGCAGGCGCAAGCCACAAAGGCGCCGTTCAGTTGGGTCGACCTGGGTATCGTGCTGAGCAAGCGCAAGCTCTGGGGCATCTACCTCGGGCAGTTCTGCCTGAACTCGACGCTGTGGTTCTTCCTGACGTGGTTCCCGACGTACTTGGTGAAATATCGCGGCATGGACTTCATAAAGTCCGGCCTGCTGGCGTCGCTGCCGTTTCTGGCGGCGTTTGTTGGGGTGCTCTGCTCGGGGATATTTTCCGACTGGCTTATTCGCCGGGGGGCGTCGGTGGGTTTCGCGCGCAAATTGCCGATCATCGGTGGATTGCTGATTTCCACGGCGATCATCGGCGCCAACTACGTGGACTCGACGGCATGGGTGATTGCGTTCCTGGCGCTGGCGTTTTTCGGCAATGGCCTGGCGTCGATCACCTGGTCGCTGGTCTCGACCCTGGCGCCTGCGCGTCTGCTCGGGCTGACGGGAGGGGTGTTCAATTTCATCGGCAACCTGTCGGCGATTGCCACGCCGATCGTGATTGGCTTTTTGGCCAGCGGCGATTCGTTTGCGCCGGCGATCACCTATATCGCGGTGCTGGCGTTGCTCGGTGCGCTGTCCTACGTGCTGTTGGTGGGTAAGGTCGAGCGTATTGAACTGAATGAATAGCCTGTGGCGGATGGGTGTTTGTCGCTGATGGGGGCTTCTTTAGCAGGTGAACCTCTTTAGCAGATGGGCTCCCTGTGGCAAGCCCGCACCCTGTGGCAAGCCCGCATCCTGTGGCGAGCGGGCTTGCCCCGCGTTGGGGTGCGAAGCACCCCCAAAATCTGTCGACGCGTTATTCCTGAAATACCGCAGTAGCTTCTATTGGGGCTGCTGCGCAGCCCAACGCGGGGCAAGCCCGCTCGCCACAGGATGCGGGTTTGCCACAGGAAGCGGGCTTGTCACAGGGAGTCTTCTTGCACAGGAAGCGGGCTTGTCACAGGGAGTCTTCTTGCACAGGATGCGGGCTTGTCACAGGGAGTCTTCTTGTCACAGGAAGCAGGCTTGCCACAGACAGACAGACAGCCTGCTTGCCTTGCAAGCTCACCCTGTCCCTCGGTTTCAGTTGAGGACGCCGTCAAGGATCTCGTAGACGATGCCGGTACCCACCGCAATCAACACCACGTCCGGGCCGGAGCGGCGCCATTCGTAGCCTGGGTACACCGGCAGGCGCGCCAGCGCTCGGTTGTCCAGGCGTTCGCCGTAGTAGCCACGGGGCAGTGGTTGGCCGCGTACCAGGCGCACATTCGGCGGCGGTGGGGCGCCGCGCGCGAACTGACCATGGTTGTCGTGGATGATCTGCCGCACCGGGCCAAAGTCCTGGGGCGGGCCGCCGCGACGGTTGTCCTGTGGGCCGCGGTGGTCGTCGCCATGTTGCTCGTGCTGGCCTTGCGGGCCGCCACGGTCTGGGCCGCCTTGGTCGTAAGGCGCGGCCTGCGCCAGGGCACTTGCGCCGAGCATCAGCACGCCGAGACCAGCTATCAAGCGTTTAGGCATTTTCATGGGGTGTTTCCTCAGTACTGCACGAACAAAAAAGGGACCTCGAACGAGGTTCGAAATCCCTTGGTCTTGTCAGTTTAGGTACTGAATCGACGGTATGATTCCTCTGTATCAGGAACTTTACCTACCGCTTACGAGCCGCTTACTTACGGGCGTTGCGGACACCTTCCGACAGTGCCGCGCAGAGGCCCAACACGCCATCAATCGCTTGCTGATCAGTTTTGGCATTCGCAATGTGATCGATCAAGGCCGACCCCACCACGACACCGTCTGCCAGGCGCGCGATGGCGGCAGCTTGTTCCGGCGTGCGGATACCAAAACCGATGCTGATCGGCAGGTCGGTATGCCGGCGCAGGCGGGTTACGGCTTCCTCGACATGCTCGAGGGTCGCCGCGCCGGCGCCGGTCACACCGGCCACCGACACGTAGTACACAAACCCGGAGCTGCCGTTGAGCACGGTAGGCAGGCGCACATCATCGGTGGTCGGCGTGGTCAGGCGGATAAAGTCGATACCCGCAGCCTGGGCCGGGTCGCACAGCTCGCCGTTATGCTCGGGCGGCATGTCGACCACGATCAGGCCGTCTACACCGGCTTGCTTGGCATCGGCGATGAACTGCGGCACACCATATTTGTGGATCGGGTTGAAGTAACCCATCAGCACCAGCGGCGTCTCGGTGTTGTCCTTGCGGAACTCACGGACCATCTGCAGGGTTTTCGCCAGGTTCTGCTTGGCGGTCAGTGCGCGGATGTTGGCCAGTTGGATGGCCGGGCCGTCCGCCATCGGATCGGTGAAGGGCATGCCCAACTCGATCACATCGGCGCCGGCTGCCGGCAAGCCCTTGAGGATCGCCAGCGAGGTGTCATAACCCGGGTCGCCGGCGGTAACGAAGGTTACCAGGGCCGCGCGGTTTTGTTCTTTCAGTTGCGCAAAACGTGTTTGCAGGCGGCTCATTTAGTGTTTCTCCTGCTGAGATGGCTCTTGTGAAGCCTGTTCCATGTGGTGCATCACGGTTTGCATATCTTTGTCGCCACGGCCGGACAGGTTCACCACCATCAGGTGATCCTTGGGCAAGGTCGGAGCGCGCTTGAACACTTCAGCCAGGGCGTGGGCGCTTTCCAGTGCAGGAATAATCCCTTCCAGGCGGCAGCATTTGTGGAACGCATCGAGGGCTTCGTCGTCGGTCACCGAGGTGTATTGGACGCGGCCGATATCATGCAACCAGGCGTGTTCCGGGCCGATGCCGGGGTAGTCCAGGCCAGCGGAAATCGAGTGGGCGTCGATGATCTGGCCGTCGTCGTCCTGCAGCAGGAAGGTGCGGTTGCCGTGCAGGACGCCGGGTACGCCGCCGTTGAGGCTGGCGGCGTGCTTGCCGGTTTCGATGCCGTAGCCGGCGGCTTCAACGCCGATGATCTCGACACTGGTGTCATCCAGGAACGGGTGGAACAGGCCCATGGCGTTGGAACCACCGCCGATGCACGCGACCAGGCTGTCCGGCAGGCGGCCTTCCTGGGCTTGCAGCTGGGTGCGGGTTTCCTTGCCGATGACGGCCTGGAAGTCGCGCACCATCGCGGGGTACGGGTGCGGGCCGGCCACGGTGCCGATCAGGTAGAAGGTGCTGTCGACGTTGGTGACCCAGTCGCGCAGGGCTTCGTTCATCGCGTCCTTCAGGGTGCCGGTGCCGGCGACGACTGGAATCACTTCAGCGCCCAGCAGCTTCATGCGAAACACGTTGGCCTGCTGGCGTTCGATGTCGGTGGTGCCCATGTAGATCACGCACTGCAGGCCAAACCGTGCGGCAACGGTGGCAGTAGCCACGCCGTGCATGCCCGCACCGGTTTCAGCGATGATGCGTTTCTTGCCCATGCGCCGCGCCAGCAGGATCTGGCCGATGCAGTTGTTGATCTTGTGCGCGCCGGTGTGGTTCAGCTCTTCGCGCTTGAGGTAGATCTTGGCGCCGCCGCAGAACTCGGTCAGGCGTTCGGCGAAGTACAGTGGGCTCGGGCGGCCGACGTAGTCGCGCTGGAAGTAGGCCAATTCCTCGTTGAACGCCGGATCGATCTTGGCCGCTTCGTATTCGCGGGCCAGGTCGAGGATCAACGGCATCAGGGTTTCGGCGACGTAGCGGCCGCCGAACGCGCCAAACAGGCCGTTGGCGTCAGGGCCGTTGCGCAGATCGGTCTGGGACTGAGTCATGGGACGCTCCAGGTAGGAATTTGGGTAACCAGCAATGACGGCCACTCTACCCCTCACATCCTGCACTGAAAACCGATAAGATCGCATCAACCTGTCAGGAAAACTCACAGATGAGCCGAGACCTTCCGCCCCTGAATGCCTTGCGTGCGTTCGAAGCCACTGCCCGCCTCAACAGTGTCAGCCAGGCGGCCGAGCAATTGCATGTGACCCATGGTGCCGTCAGCCGCCAGTTGAAGGTGCTGGAAGAGCACTTGGGTGTCAGCCTGTTCGCCAAGGATGGACGCGGCCTTAAACTCACAGATGCCGGCGCCCGGCTGCGTGATGCCAGCGCTGAAGCGTTCGAGCGTCTGAGAGATGTCTGCGCCGAACTCACCCAGGCCAGCGCCGACGCACCCTTCGTGCTGGGCTGCTCGGGCAGTTTGCTGGCGCGCTGGTTGATTCCGCGCCTGGGTCGTTTGAATGCCGACTTGCCGGACTTGCGCCTGCATCTGTCGGCGGGTGACGGCGACCTCGACCCCAGGCGCCCCGGCCTGGACGCTTTGCTGGTGTTTGCCGAGCCGCCATGGCCGGCGGATATGCAGGTGTATGAACTGGCCAGCGAGCGTATCGGCCCGGTGATGAGCCCGCGTTTTGCCGGTTACGAGCGCTTGCGCCAGGCGCCGCCGCAAGCGCTGTGCGCAGAAGCCTTGTTGCACACCACTTCCCGCCCGCAGGCCTGGCCCAGTTGGGCGCAGCAACACGGCATCGCGCCCGGCACGTTGAAACACGGCCAGGGGTTCGAGCATTTGTATTATTTGCTGGAGGCGGCGGTGGCAGGTCTTGGGGTCGCAATTGCGCCGGAACCGCTGGTGGCAGAGGATCTGCGCGCGGGTCGCCTGGTGGCGCCGTGGGGCTTCAGTGAAACCCCGGCGCACCTGGCGTTGTGGCTACCCAAGCGCGCCGCGGATGGGCGCGCCGGGCAACTGGCGCAGTGGCTCAAGGCTGAGCTGGCGCACCAGGATGTTTAGTCGCCGCGTTTGCACAGCAGGTAAGCCGCCAGCAGGCCCAGTGCGCCAACGGCGACGCCGGCGGTGGTCCATGGGTGCTCTTGTGCGTAGTCCCGGGTCGCAACACCGGTTTCGCGGAGTTTGACTTTGCTTTCTTCGTACGCGTCGCTGATCAGGTGGCGGGAGTGCTTGAGGGCATTCTCGGCATTGCTTTTCAGGGCCTTCAGCGTTTTGCGCGACTCATCGGACGCATCGTCCTTGAGGCTCTCAAGGGACTTGAGCAGGCTCGAAATCTCGGCTTCCATGCTTTCCAGCGACGCTTTGCGTAAAGAAGTGTTGGCCATGTGGACTCTCCTGAAATGATTGAGTGGCAGGTGTAGATACCGACTGCGCCCGTTTCAGAAAGTGCAGTAAATCTGAACTTTCAGGTAGGAACGGTCGCCAGAAGCAGTACGAACATTGACTGCTACGCTCACTAGAGACCTCAGGAGAAACGCTATGTCTGATCATCACACGTACAAGAAAGTCGAACTGGTTGGCTCGTCGGCGACCAGCATTGAAGATGCGATCAACAACGCCCTGGCTGAAGCCAACAAGAGCATCAAGCACTTGGAATGGTTCGAGGTGACCGAAACCCGTGGCCACATCAAGGACGGCAAGGCCGCGCACTTTCAGGTCACCCTCAAAGTCGGGTTCCGAATTGCCAGTAGTTGATCACGTCGGTTGAACTTGCCGACTGGCCGATTGCCATAACCTGCGCTACAACCAATGGGTGCCGAGGCGAAAGCGTCGGCACGCTCTTTTCGATCAGCGCAAGGAAAGTAACGGATGAAGAAGTTCCTGTTAGCGGTAGGTTTGTTGAGCATTGCGGGCACTGCCCTGGCGGCGGGCAAGCCTTGTGAAGAGCTGAAAAGCGAAATTGCAGCGAAAATCGACGCCAAGGGCGCTTCGGGTTATTCGCTGGAAGTCGTGGACAAGGGCGCAGCGCCGAGCGATCACACAGTGGTCGGCAGCTGCGAAGCCGGTACCAAGGAAATCGCCTACAAGCGCGGGTGATCCCGTGCTTCACATATAAAATCGACGCACTTGTGGCGAGGGAGCTTGCTCCCGCTGGAGTGCGCAGCACTGCCTTTTTCGGCGGCGCTGCGCAGCCCAGCGGGAGCAAGCTCCCTGGCCACAGGTGCGTCGTTTTTTTTCGCCTGAAGTTTTAGCCCTTCATCAACTGTGCCAGCAGCTCGTAGGAATGAATCCGATCGGCATGCTCGTACAGGTCGCAGGTAAAGATCAGCTCGTCAGCGCCGGTCTGTTCGACCAGCACCTCCAGTTTGGCGCGGATCTTCGCCGGGCTGCCGACCATGGCCAGGCCCAGGAAGCTGCCTACCGCATATTTTTTCATGCGGTAGCCACAGGCCGTCCATGGTTTTCACCGGCGGGCGCTGCACCAGGCTTTGCCCGCGCATCAGCGCAAGGATGCGCTGGTATACGGAGGTGGCCAGGTAGTCCGCCTGCTCATCGGTGTCCGCCGCGACCAGTGGAATGCCGAGCATCACGTAGGGTTTGTCGAGCACGGCCGATGGCTTGAAGTGATTGCGGTACACACGAATCGCTTCATGCATCAGGCGCGGTGCGAAATGGGAGGCGAAGGCGTAGGGCAAACCGCGCTCCCCCGCCAGCTGGGCGCTGAACAGACTGGAACCCAGCAGCCACACCGGCACATTGGTGCCGGTGCCCGGTACGGCGATCACCCGTTGGTCGGGCGTGCGTGGGCCCAGGTAGGCCATCAGCTCGGCGACATCTTCGGGGAAGTCATCCGCGCTGCCCGAGCGCTCACGGCGCAGGGCGCGCGCAGTCATTTGGTCGGAACCGGGCGCGCGGCCCAGGCCCAGGTCAATACGGCCCGGGTAGAGACTTTCCAGGGTGCCGAACTGCTCGGCGATCACCAGCGGTGCATGGTTGGGCAGCATGACGCCGCCGGAGCCGACGCGAATCGTCGAGGTGCCGCCAGCCAGATAGCCCAGCAAGACCGAAGTGGCCGAGCTGGCGATACCGTCCATATTGTGGTGTTCCGCCACCCAGAAACGGTTGTAGCCGAACCTTTCCACGTGCTGGGCCAGGTCCAGGGAATTGCGTAACGACTGCGCCGGACTGCCGTTGGCCCGCACGGGCACGAGGTCGAGGGTCGAGAACTTTACGTCGGACAGCGATTTCATAAGCCTG
This sequence comes from Pseudomonas sp. PS01298, assembly GCF_029959745.1. Taxonomy (NCBI): domain Bacteria; kingdom Pseudomonadati; phylum Pseudomonadota; class Gammaproteobacteria; order Pseudomonadales; family Pseudomonadaceae; genus Pseudomonas; species Pseudomonas sp. PS01298. The sequence continues at coordinate 183,643 of NZ_JASCPP010000001.1, forward strand.
CTTCTCCAATGGGGGCGCAGGCTTCATAGACGAACCAAAACCTGCCGCTTCATGTGCATGTCCTATGCAATGAGGGCATATACCCGAGATTCAATAGCTAGCCCGAAATTTCCTACTTAATCGCTAGGTTTCTCTTACAAGTGAACTTTGCCAAAGCTTCTATCCTCAGAACCTTACTGACGCAAAACCACCGTTCGAGGAGAAAGCTATGAGTATTGTTAAAAAGGCATCCGCGCATTGGGAAGGTGATCTGAAGACTGGCCTGGGTTCCATTTCCACCGAGACCGGCGTGCTGCGCGAAGCCCCCTATGGCTTCAAGGCGCGTTTCGAAGGCGGCAAAGGCACCAACCCTGAAGAGCTGATCGGTGCGGCGCATGCCGGCTGTTTCTCGATGGCGTTTTCGATGATTCTCGGTGATGCCGGCCTCAAGGCTGACAGCATCGACACCCAGGCTGAAGTGACCCTGGACCAGGTCGATGGCGGCTTTGCGATCACTGCTGTGCATTTGATCCTCAAGGCCAAGATTCCAGGCGCGAGCCAGGCGCAGTTCGATGAACTGAGCAAGAAAGCCAAGGAAGGGTGCCCGGTATCGAAAGTGCTGAATGCGAAAATCAGCCTGGATGCCACCCTCGTAAACTGACACCGCTACCTGTAGGTCGCCGGCAAGCCGGCGCCTGCAGTTGTTTCTAGGCGGCGCCAAAACATCTGCGTTAAATCAGAACTCGTGTTTCACCCATGTGGTCCTATAGCCTATGCAGCCTTAGACGCACACCCGTGCGCAATGCATTCAGGGAGCTTCACACATGAAACGTTTTGCCTTGGCGATCATCTGCGGTGTTTTGGCCACTTCGGCCGTGGCCGCGCCAAAAGACTGCGAAGAGCTCAGGAAAGAGATTGAGGTCAAGATCCAGGCGAACGCCGTTCCGTCCTACACCCTGGAAATTGTCAGCAAGGAAGAAGCCGACAAGCACGACTCCGCCATGGTCGTCGGCAGCTGTGAGAACGGCACCAAAGCCATCGTCTACCAGAAGAACAACGACTGATCAGAGGCAGTTGACGCTGCGCTCTTCGGCCAGCAATTGGCGGGCGGCGTTGTACAGGCGGATATTCGGCGTGTAGGCCAATGAGCGCCCTTCCAGGCTATAACGTTGGCCGGCTTCGAAATGGTCGTACTGCAAGGTAATGAAGCACGTCCGATCCGTCGTTTGCCCAAACCCGCTGAAACTGCCGCCAGTCGGCACCTCGAAATCAAAGCGCACCATCAACTCATGACTGCCGGGCGGGACCTGGAAGTAGCGCCCGTCGGGGAGGTTCTTGCCGTCCAGGCGCTGGGCCATCACCAGTTTGGCACCCGGTGTCGGGGTGGCGAAATCGATCCAGGCCTGGTGCGGGTCAACCGGCGGGATGGGGGTGTAAGCACACGCACTCAGGAACAGCGCGGTGACGGGGAGCAAGAGCTGACGCATGGCAGGCACTCATCGCAGGGAAAGAATTGAGCCTGGCGCGCACGGCAACAGACTCGCTATGAGTATAAACACGTCACGTCATGGAAAAATTCCGTATAGGCAGGATAGTCTGGCGAGCAAATCAGCCAGGAGTGGTCGGGGCATGGTCAGGCGTTTTCTTGCAGGGGCGGTGGTTGTGTTGCTCAGCGGCTGTTCCAGCCTCAGTTATTACAGCCAGTTGGCCAGCGGACAATGGCAATTGTTGCGTGCCCGCGAGCCGGTGGCCGAGGTCATCGCCGACCCGTCCCGCCCACAGTCACTGCGTGAGCACCTGGTGCAATCGCAAAAAGCGCGGACATTCGCCAGCGAGCACCTGCACCTTCCTGACAACCAGAGTTACCGTCTGTACGCCGATATTGGCCGGCCTTACGTGGTTTGGAATGTCTTTGCCACGCAGGAATTTTCCCTGTCGCCTGAGACCCACTGTTTCCCCATTGCCGGTTGCGTGGCCTATCGCGGCTACTACAACCAAGGTGCGGCGCGCGGTGAGGCGGCGCTGTTGAAGCAACAGGGCATGGATGTCTCGATCGGTGGTGTCGAGGCCTATTCCACCCTGGGCTGGTTCGACGACCCGATCATGAATTCGATGATGAACTGGGGTGACGAGCGCCTGGCCACGCTCATCTTCCACGAGTTGGCGCACCAGCGTTTCTATGTGAAGGACGACACCGAGTTCAACGAGTCATTCGCCAATTTCGTCGAACAGGAAGGCACCCGCCAATGGCGCGCGGCACGGGGCCTGGCGCCCCTCAGCGACTCCGCGGTGGCGCAGCGTGACCAATTCACCCGGCTGATCCTCGAGACCCGTCAACGCCTGGAAAAACTCTATGCGCAGCCACTGTCTGGCGAGGTGATGCGTCAGGCCAAGGCGGCGGAATTCGAGCGTTTGCGCAGTGATTATCGGCAACTGCGTGATAGCCAGTGGGGCGGCGACAAGCGTTATGACGTGTGGATCAACCAGCCGATGAACAATGCGCGGTTGCTGCCGTTTGGGCTGTATGACCAATGGGTGCCGGCGTTTGCGGCGTTGTATGCGCAGCAGGGCGGGGATTGGCTGAAGTTTTATGCGGCGGTCGAGCAACTGGGGCGGTTGCCGCAGGCGCAGCGCAAGGCGGCGTTGAGGCAGTTGGAGGGTACGGGGCCATCAGGGCCTCTCGCAGGCAAGCCGGCTCCCACAGAGGGATCCGGGTATGACTCGGGGCCTCGGGTGTAAGAAGATCAAATGTGGGAGCTGGCTTGCCTGCGAAGGCGGTGGGTCAGGCATGCACGGCATCAACTGACAGCCCGCCTTCGCGAGCAAGCCCGCTCCCACAGGGGGCTCCGGGTATGACTCGGGGCCTCGGGTGTATGAAGATCGAGTGTGGGAGCTGGCTTGCCTGCGAAGGCGGTCTCAAGCGCGCGGCAAAAATGCCTGGTGCATCTCGGCCAGCGTTTCGAAATGCCAGGTCGGCGCCTCGGCATTCAACTCTGCAAAACTGCCAAATCCATAGCCGACCGCCGCCGAATCCAGGCCATTGCTGCGGGCGCCGATCAGGTCATGCTTGCGGTCGCCAATCATCAGGGTGGCCGAAGGATCAAGGCCTTCCTCGCTGATCAAGTGCGCAATCAGCTCAACCTTGTTGGTCCGCGTCCCATCCAGCTCGCTGCCGTAGATCACCTTGAAGTGCTTGGCGAAGTCGAAATGCCGAGCGATCTCGCGGGCAAACACCCAGGGCTTGGAGGTTGCTACATAGAGCTGGCGACCCTGGTTGCCCAAGTCTTCCAGCAGTGGCATCACGCCGTCGAACACGCGGTTTTCATACAGGCCGGTGACCTTGAAGCGCTCACGGTAGAAATTCACCGCCTCCCAGGCCTTGGCCTCGTCGAAGCCGTAAAACTGCATGAACGCCTGCAACAGCGGCGGGCCGATGAAGTGTTCGAGCTTGGTCAGGTCCGGCTCATCGATCCCCAGCTTGCCGAGGGCGTACTGGATCGAACGGGTGATGCCCTCGCGTGGATCGGTGAGGGTGCCATCCAGGTCGAACAGGACGGTTGAGTAGTTGAGGGTCATTGATCGAATCCTTCCGCCAGGTGCAGGTCTTTAAGCTTCACGTAGTTCGCGGCGCTGTAGGTGAAAAAGGCACGCTCCTTGTCAGTCAGCGCGCGGATTTGTTTAACCGGGCTACCCACGTACAAAAAGCCGCTGTCGAGTTTCTTGCCAGGCGGCACCAGGCTGCCGGCGCCGATGATCACGTCGTCCTCCACCACGGCGCCGTCCATCACGATGCTGCCCATGCCGATCAACACCCGGTTGCCGACGCTGCAACCATGCAGCATGACTTTGTGGGCGACGGTCACGTCATCGCCGATCAGCAGCGGGAAGCCGTCAGGATTGAAGGGCCCGGCGTGGGTAATGTGCAGCACGCAGCCATCCTGCACGCTGGTGCGCGCGCCGATACGGATGCGGTGCATGTCGCCGCGAATCACGGTCAGCGGCCAGACCGAGCTGTCGGTGCCGATTTCGACATCGCCGATCACCACCGCCGAAATATCGACAAAAGCCCCGGCGCCCAGGGTTGGCGTGTGGTTCTGATAGGTGCGAAGGGTCACGATAGCCTCTCTCTTATGTGCTGATAGCTGCGGTGGGCGTTGATTGTAATTAAGATGGCCCCATCTTTGTTCTTACATGTTTCTTCAGCCAAGGTGCCAACCGTGAGCGCGAACAACCCTCTTCTGCAGTCCTACGACCTGCCGCCGTTCTCGGCGATCCGTGCCGAGCACGTGCAGCCGGCCATCGAACAGATCCTCGCCGACAACCGTGTCGCCATCGAAGGCATCCTGCAAAGCCAGGGTAAAAATCCGACATGGGCAGGCCTGGTGCTGGCCATGGACGAACTGAACGACCGCCTGGGTGCCGCCTGGAGCCCGGTCAGCCACCTCAACGCCGTGTGCAACAGCGCCGAACTGCGCGAAGCCTACGAGGCTTGCCTGCCGGCGTTGAGCGCCTATTCCACCGAGATGGGCCAGAACCGCGAACTGTTCCAGGCCTTCGAAGCCCTGGCCAACAGCCCGGAGGCTGCCGGTTTCGACGTGGCGCAGAAAACCATCCTGGAACATTCCCTGCGCGACTTCCGCCTGTCGGGTATCGATCTGCCGCCTGAGCAGCAAAAGCGCTACGCCGAAGTGCAGAGCAAGCTGTCCGAGTTGGGCAGCAAGTTTTCCAACCAGCTGCTGGACGCCACCCAGGCCTGGACCAAACACGTTACCGATGAAGCCACCCTCGCCGGCCTGACCGATTCGGCCAAGGCGCAGATGGCTGCCGCCGCCCAGGCCAAAGGCCTGGATGGCTGGCTGATCACCCTGGAGTTCCCAAGCTACTACGCGGTGATGACCTACGCCCAGGAGCGCGCCCTGCGTGAAGAAGTCTACGCGGCGTACTGCACCCGTGCGTCGGACCAAGGCCCGAACGCTGGTCAGAATGATAACGGCCCGGTGATGGAACAAATCCTCGACCTGCGTCAGGAACTGGCCAAGCTGCTCGGCTACGCCTCGTTCTCCGAGCTGAGCCTGGCGACCAAAATGGCTGAGTCCAGCGACCAGGTGTTGACCTTCCTGCGTGACCTGGCCAAGCGCAGCAAGCCGTTTGCCGCCCAGGATCTGCAGCAGCTGCGGGCCTACGCCGCCGAACAAGGCTGCGCCGACCTGCAAAGCTGGGACAGCGGTTTCTACGGCGAAAAACTTCGCGAGCAGCGCTACAGCGTGTCGCAAGAAGCCCTGCGCGCCTATTTCCCGATCGACAAAGTGCTCGGCGGCCTGTTTGCCATCGTGCAGCGCCTGTACGGCATCGAAATTGCCGAGCAGAAAGGCTTCGACACTTGGCACCCGGATGTCCGCCTGTTTGAAATCAAGGAAAACGGCCAGCATGTCGGCCGCTTCTTCTTCGACCTGTACGCCCGCGCCAACAAGCGTGGCGGTGCCTGGATGGACGGCGCGCGCGATCGTCGTCGCACCCTCGACGGCGTGCTGCAAAGCCCGGTCGCCAACCTGGTGTGCAATTTCACCCCGGCCGACAGCGGCAAGCCTGCCCTGTTGACCCACGATGAAGTGACCACCCTGTTCCACGAATTCGGCCACGGCCTGCACCACCTGCTGACCCGCGTCGAACATGCCGGCGTGTCCGGTATCAACGGCGTGGCTTGGGATGCGGTGGAATTGCCGAGCCAATTCATGGAGAACTGGTGCTGGGAGCCGGAAGGCCTCGCACTGATCTCCGGCCACTATGAAACCGGCGAGCCGCTGCCTCAGGACCTGCTGGAAAAAATGCTCGCGGCAAAAAACTTCCAGTCGGGCCTGATGATGGTGCGCCAGCTGGAGTTCTCGCTGTTCGACTTCGAATTGCATGCCACTCACGGCGACGGCCGCAGCGTGGCGCAGGTGCTCGAAGGCGTGCGTGACGAGGTGTCGGTGATGCGTCCGCCCGCCTACAACCGCTTCCCGAACAGCTTTGCGCACATCTTCGCCGGCGGTTATGCGGCGGGTTACTACAGCTATAAATGGGCCGAAGTACTGTCGGCGGATGCCTTCTCCAAGTTCGAGGAAGAAGGCGTGCTCAATGCCGAGACCGGCCGCGCATTCCGCGAGGCGATCCTCGCCCGTGGCGGCTCGCAGGCGCCGATGGTGCTGTTCGTCGACTTCCGCGGACGGGCGCCGTCGATTGACGCACTCTTGCGCCACAGCGGCCTGAGTGAGGACGCGGCAGCATGAGTGAAGGGCCTGTGATTACCAAAAAGCAATTTATCGCCGGGGCGGTCTGCCCGGCGTGCAGCGAGCCGGACAAGCTCAAGATGTGGACCGAAGACAACGTGCCGCACCGCGAGTGTGTGGCCTGCGGGTATACCGATACGCTGAATGATCAGGGGTTGTCGGTGCCCAAGGAGTTGGGTACGCGGGTCAACACCTCGGCGTTGAAAGCGCCGGACCCGAAGGTGCAGGCGGTGCAGTTCTTTCCCAATCCCAAGCTGAAAAAAGACTGAAGCCTGCTTCCTGGAGGCGCTGGCTAGCCTGCGATAGCCCCAACGCGGTGTGACTGAAACACCGCGTACTTGCTTCGCAGGCAGGCTCCTACAGTTGCTCTTCAGTCTTGTTCGTTGTCGAAATCCAATCCTTCATCGAGCACAGTGCAAACGCACTGGTGCTGCAGTCACCATTCGCCAAGGCCGTGCGCAACTTGTCGACATCCGCCTGGATCATGTAGCGAACACCGTCCTTGAAGCCACTGCTGCCGCCGAACCCCCCTAAGGTCATCTCGTTCAGCGCGTCTTCCTTGCTCCATCCCTGGATCACCACGCGATACATCGCCGCCATCAGGCCGGTGCGGTCTGAGCCATGCTTGCAATGCATCAGCACCGGGCCGTTGGCCTCGGCAGCCTGAATGGCCCTCAGTGCAGTGAGAACGTCGGCGTCATCGACATGGTTGGTGCGGTAGGTCAGTTGCACCTGCTTGATATCAGCGTTCTTCAGCCAGGCCGAATCGGATTCCGGCAGAAAGTTGATCACCGTACCGATCTTCAGGTTTTTCAAGACCGGCAGCGCATTGCTGTCCGGCAGTGCGCTGCGATAGAGCGTGGGCGTCATCTGGTGCAGGTTGAATTGATTGCCCACGGGTTGGGCCCACTCCGGGGAGCGCAGCGACGTGGTCTCGTCGGCTTGGGCTTGGACGATGGCGAGCAGCGCCATACAGGCCAGGCCGAGCGCTGGCAGCAATCGAATCTTGAACATGGGTGAGTGACCGAGCAGGGCGTTGATTGATGAGCCCTAGCGTCGTTTGTCGGCGGTCAACGGCGCGTGAGGGGCTCGTCAAAGAATCGTGATTGAAGCGCCGGATCGGCTGTTTTTCTCGCTGAATCGATTCTTCAAATCCTTAGCCTGCTATCATTTGTAACTATTGATTGCCAATATGTTCTATCCCTTTGGATCCCATTTCCTGGCAAGCCTTCACGCTGCTCCCAGAAGCGGCTGATAAAACCCGTGACCACATGATGAGGTGCACCCATGTCTGATCAAGATCAAGACAACCCCCGGCGTGACTTTCTGCGCAAATCCTTGACCTTGATCCCGGTGGTCACGGTTGCCAGTACCGGCCTTGGCGGTTCGATGCTGATGGCCACGCCCGAGCCTGCCCAGGCTGCGCCGGCCAAGCCTGCGTCCAGCGACAAGGCCTATGAACCGAGCTATTTCAGCGCCGAAGAGTGGGCGTTTCTCAACGCCGCCGTCGCCCGCCTGATCCCTGCCGACGCCCAAGGCCCCGGTGCGCTGGAAGCCGGCGCGCCGGAGTACATCGACCGCCAGATGAACACGCCCTACGCCAGCGGCGCACTGTGGTTCATGCAAGGTCCATTCAATGCCGATGCCGCGCCCGAGATGGGCTGGCAGAGCAAGTTGGTGCCCAAGGAGATTTATCGCCTGGGCATTGCTGCCACGGATGCCTGGTCGAAGGCGTTCAACGGTAAGGCTTTTGCTGCGCAAGACAGCGCTACCCAGGACGATATGTTGCGGCGCCTGGAAGCCGGTGGCAGTGAAGTCAGCGCGCATTTCGACACAGTGCCGGCGAAGATGTTTTTCAATTTGCTGCTGCAAAACACCAAGGAAGGGTTCTTCTGCGACCCGATTCACGGCGGCAACAAAGGCATGGTCGGCTGGACCATGATCGGCTTCCCCGGCGCCCGCGCCGATTTCATGGATTGGGTGGAACGCAACGAGCAATACCCCTTCCCGGCTGTTTCCATCCGCGGCGAGAGGGCATAAACGTGGCGACCATCATGAAGAAAGTGGATGCAGTGATCGTGGGTTTCGGCTGGACCGGCGCGATCATGGCCAAGGAGCTGACGGAAGCCGGCCTCAACGTGGTAGCGCTGGAGCGCGGCCCGATGCAGGACACTTACCCGGACGGCAACTATCCGCAGGTCATCGACGAATTGACCTACAGCGTGCGTAAAAAACTCTTCCAGGACATCTCCAAGGAGACCGTGACCATTCGCCATAGCGTGAATGATGTCGCCCTGCCCAACCGCCAATTGGGCGCGTTCTTGCCCGGCAACGGCGTGGGCGGCGCGGGCCTGCACTGGTCGGGGGTGCACTTTCGCGTCGACCCGATCGAGTTGCGCATGCGCAGTCACTATGAAGAGCGCTACGGCAAGAACTTCATTCCCAGGGACATGACCATCCAGGACTTCGGCGTCAGTTACGAAGAGCTGGAGCCGTTTTTCGATTATGCGGAGAAAGTCTTCGGCACCTCTGGCCAGGCCTGGACCGTGAAAGGTCAGCTCGTAGGTGAAGGCCGTGGCGGCAACCCGTATGCGCCGGATCGCTCCAACCCGTTCCCGTTGGAAGCGCAGAAAAACACCGTCTCCGCACAGCTGTTTCAGAAAGCGGCGGCCGAAGTCGGCTACAAACCCTACAACCTGCCGTCGGCCAATACCTCGGGGCCGTACACCAACCCCTACGGCGCGCAGATGGGCCCGTGCAACTTCTGCGGTTTCTGCAGCGGCTATGTCTGCTACATGTATTCCAAGGCCTCGCCGAACGTGAACATCCTGCCGGCGCTGCGCCAGGTGCCGAACTTTGAGCTGCGGCCCAATTCCCACGTGCTCAAGGTCAATCTCGACAGCACCAAGAGCAAGGCCACTGGCGTGACCTACATCGACGGCCAGGGTCGCGAATGCGAGCAACCGGCGGACCTGGTGATCATCGGCTCCTTCCAGTTCAACAATGTGCGCCTCATGTTGCTTTCGGGTATCGGCAAGCCTTACGACCCGATTACCAACGAGGGCGTGGTGGGCAGGAACTTTGCCTACCAGAACATGGGCACGATCAAGGCGTTCTTCGACAAGGACACCCACACCAACAACTTCATCGGCGCGGGCGGCAATGGCGTGGCCATCGATGACTTCAACGCCGATAACTTCGACCACGGGCCCCACGGCTTTGTGGGCGGCTCGCCGATGTGGGTCAACCAGGCTGGCAGCCGGCCGATTGCCGGTACGTCCAACCCGCCGGGCACCCCGGCCTGGGGCAGTGCCTGGAAACGCGCTACCGCCGATTACTACACCCACCAGGTGTCGATGGACTCCCACGGGGCGCATCAATCCTACCGGGGCAACTACCTGGATCTGGACCCGGTGTACCGCGATGCCTACGGCTTGCCATTGCTGCGGATGACGTTCGACTGGCAGGAAAACGACATCAAGATGAACCGCTTCATGATGGAAAAGATGGGCAAGGTCGCTCAGGCAATGAACCCCAAGGCGATTGCCGTGCTCGGCAAAAAGGTCGGTGAGCACTTCAACACTGCCTCTTACCAGACCACCCACCTCAATGGTGGCGCGATCATGGGCACCGATCCGAAGACCAGTGCGTTGAACCGCTACCTGCAGTCCTGGGATGTACACAACGTGTTTGTCCCAGGCGCGTCCGCCTTCCCACAAGGGTTGGGCTACAACCCTACCGGCCTGGTCGCTGCCCTGACCTATTGGTCGGCGCGGGCGATCCGCGAGCAGTACCTGAAAAACCCCGGCCCACTGGTTCAGGCATAAGGAGCGATGACCATGAAAGCACTCGTTATCGCCTCCCTGGCGCTGTTCAGCAGTTGTTCGATCAGCGCCGCTGAAACCGACCTGGTCAAGCAGGGTGAATACCTGGCCCGCGCCGGTGACTGCGTGGCCTGCCATACCGCCAAAGGCGGCAAGCCATTCGCTGGTGGCCTGCCGATGGAAACCCCGATCGGGGTGATCTATTCCACCAACATCACCCCGGACAAGACCGGCCTGGGTGACTACAGCTTTGAGGACTTCGACAAGGCCGTGCGCCATGGCGTCGCCAAGAGCGGTAGTACGCTTTACCCTGCAATGCCATATCCGTCCTATGCGCGCGTCAGCGAAAGCGATATGCAGGCGTTGTATGCGTACTTCATGAAGGGCGTCGAGCCGGTCGCGCAGGAGAACAAGGACAGCGATATTCCGTGGCCCCTGAGCATGCGCTGGCCGTTGGCGGCGTGGCGCTGGATGTTCGCCCCCGAGGTGGCGGACTACCAGGCAGCGGCGGGTGCCGACCCGGTGATTAGCCGCGGTGCCTACTTGGTTGAAGGCCTCGGCCACTGCGGCGCGTGCCATACGCCACGGGCGCTGACCATGCAGGAAAAAGCCCTGAGTGCGACTGACGGCAATGCATTCCTGTCCGGCAGCGCGCCGCTGGAAGGCTGGATCGCCAAGAGCCTGCGCGGCGACCACAAGGACGGCCTCGGCAGTTGGAGCGAGGAGCAACTGGTGCAATTTCTCAAGACCGGTCGCAGTGATCGCAGCGCGGTGTTTGGCGGCATGAGCGACGTGGTCGTGCACAGCATGCAATACATGTCGCAAGACGACCTGACCGCTATCGCTCGCTACCTCAAGAGCTTGCCGGCGGTGGACCCCAAGGATCAGCCGCATGCGTACGACAAGCAGGTGGCCGAAGCATTGTGGAAGGGTGATGACAGCAAGCCGGGCGCGTCGGTGTATATCGACAACTGCGCGGCCTGCCACCGGACCGACGGCCATGGCTACACGCGGGTGTTCCCGGCGCTGGCGGGCAACCCGGTGGTGCAGACGGCGGATGCCACGTCCTTGATCAACATCGTGCTGAACGGCGGCACCTTGCCGGCGACGCACACGGCACCGTCGACCTTCACCATGCCGGCCTTCGCCTGGCGTCTGTCGGACCAGGAAGTGGCGGATGTGGTCAGTTTCGTTCGCGGCAGCTGGGGCAACAAGGGCGCGCCGGTCAAGGCCAGCGACGTGGCGGACTTGCGCAAGAGTGATATGCGCACGACCTCGGGCGATGACCTGGGCCAAGTGACGCAAAAGCACTGATCCTGCCCTGACCGCCAAACGGCACTGGTCAGGAACCTCGCGCCTCGATACTGTATATAAAAACAGTATCGAGGCGCTTTCATGTCTACTCCGCTGCCGCCCCGGGGTCGGGGCACGGCCACCAACCTGCACAACCGCTTTGCGCCGACCGTCAGCGTGGTCGAGGACGACGGCTGGTTCCAGGAAGTGCCGCCGACCCAGGGCACTGAAGTGCGCATCGAAACGGCCAAGAGCATCATCACCCGCAACAACTCGCCGGACCTGCCGTTCGATCGCTCCATCAACCCATATCGGGGCTGCGAGCATGGTTGTATCTACTGCTATGCGCGGCCCAGCCATGCTTACTGGGATATGTCGCCAGGGCTGGATTTCGAAACCAGACTGATCGCCAAGACCAATGCCGCCGACGTGCTGGAACAGCAGCTGTCGAAGCCGGGCTACGTGTGTGCGCCGATCAACCTGGGCTCCAATACCGACCCGTACCAGCCCATCGAGCGCGAGTACAGGATCACCCGGCAAACCCTCGAAGTGTTGCTGCGTTATCGGCACCCGGTGACCATCATCACCAAGGGTTCGTTGATCCTGCGGGATCTCGACCTGCTCACCGAGCTGGCCCGGCAGCGCCTGGTTGCCGTGATGATCAGCCTCACCAGCCTGGACGACGAGCTCAAGCGCATCCTGGAGCCGCGTACGGCGGCGCCCAAGGCGCGGTTGCGAGCGATTCGGGTGATGCGCGAGGCGGGAATCCCGGTCGGCGTGCTGTGTTCGCCGATGATCCCGATGATCAACGACAGCGAGTTGGAAAGCCTGCTCACCGAAGCCCACGCCGCGGGGGCCCAGAGCGCGGCCTACATGATGTTGCGCCTGCCGCTGGAGGTGGCGCCGTTATTTGAGGAGTGGCTGGCGGCGCATTACCCGCAGCGCGCGGCCCATGTGATGAGCCTGGTGCGCCAGGTGCGCGGCGGCGAAGTGTATGACAGCCGTTTCGGCGTACGCATGCGCGGCGAGGGGCCGTTTGCCGATTTGCTCGCCCAGCGTTTCAGCAAGGCGATCAAGCGCCTGGGGCTTAACCGACGGGAAGGGTTTAATCTGGATTGCACCGCGTTTTGCCCACCGGGCAGGCAGATGGCATTGTTGTAAACTGTAGAGGCGCATCCTGCTTCCTGGTAGGAATAGTCGCGTTTTGACATCACTGAAACCCGCGGTCTAGAGCGGTTCATTCAGTTTGAGTTAAGTTTCGGCGGTTACCTTGTTCAGCGAGTGACTGATGAGTCGCAAGCCGGGTTTTTGGATGTTTACAACTATTCCAATGGCCCGGCGTCGAACTTGCCTGCAAGCTCCCCCTGCATTAATCAAGAGGATGAATCATGAGTGACAAGGATAAACAGCCGTTGGCTGCGTCGGCTTCTGCCCCTCAGGTGGCGGAATCCGCCGATGCAGCGCTAAAGCACATCGTCGACGGCTTTTTGCATTTCCATCACGACGTCTTCCCCCAGCAGGAAGAACTCTTCAAGAAACTCGCCACGGCCCAGAGCCCACGGGCGATGTTCATTACTTGCGCCGACTCGCGCATCGTGCCGGAGCTGATTACCCAGAGCTCGCCTGGTGACCTGTTCGTGACGCGTAACGTCGGCAACGTAGTGCCGCCCTATGGTCAGATGAACGGGGGTGTTTCCACCGCCATCGAGTACGCCGTGCTCGCCCTGGGCGTGCAGCACATCATTGTGTGCGGGCACTCCGATTGCGGCGCCATGCGCGCGGTACTCAACCCTGAGAGCCTCGAGAAGATGCCCACGGTCAAGGCCTGGCTGCGGCATGCCGAGGTCGCCAAGACCATGGTCCACGACAATTGCGACTGCGCCAATGAAGGCGAGAGCATGAAGGTGCTGACCGAAGAAAACGTCATCGCCCAGTTGCAGCATTTGCGCACCCACCCTTCTGTGGCATCGCGCATGGCTAATGGTCACCTGTTCATCCACGGTTGGATCTACAACATCGAGACCAGCGAAATCCGGGCTTACGACGCGGATCAATCGACGTTCCGACCGTTGGGCGGCGAAGGCCCGATTCCTTCCGCGACGCCTAAAGCGCGCTTCTAACACACTTCCCTGCCGGGTAAAGCGGTGGCTGCCATGGACGCAGCCAGGCTTTGCCGCGCCCGGCGAATGCCTCGGGAGAGTCATCATGCGTGCTGCTCAATTGAAAGCTGTACTGCCACGGGAGCTGCTTGCGTCCGTGGTTGTGTTTCTGGTCGCCCTGCCGTTGTGCATGGGCATTGCGATTGCTTCGGGCATGCCGCCGGCCAAGGGCCTGATCACCGGGATCATCGGTGGCCTGGTGGTGGGTTGGCTGGCAGGTTCGCCGCTGCAGGTCAGCGGTCCGGCGGCGGGCCTGGCGGTATTGGTGTTCGAACTGGTGCGCCAGCACGGCATGCTGATGCTCGGGCCGATCCTGTTACTGGCCGGCTTCCTGCAATTAGTGGCTGGGCGGCTGCGCCTGGGCTGCTGGTTTCGTGTCACGGCGCCGGCGGTGGTGTACGGGATGCTGGCGGGGATCGGGGTACTGATTGTGCTGTCGCAGGTGCATGTGATGCTCGATGGTGCCCCCAAGCCATCGGGGCTGGATAACCTGGCCGGCTTCCCGGCGACGCTGGTCGAGGCCATTCCGACTGTTGGCGGCGGCCTGGGTTGGCAGGCCGGTTTGCTGGGGCTTTCGACGATGCTGGTGATGTACCTGTGGGACAAGTTCCGCCCGCAAACCCTGCGCTTTGTACCAGGCGCCCTGTTGGGCGTAGGCCTGGCAACGGGTGCCAGCTTGTTGCTGGCGTTACAGGTCAAGCGCGTGGAGGTCCCGGAAAACCTCGCCGATGCCATCGACTGGCTGCGTCCCAGCGACCTGCTGAACCTGGCCGATCCACAACTGTTGATCGCTGCGTTCGCCGTGGCGTTTATCGCCAGCGCCGAAACCTTGCTGTCTGCGGCGGCGGTCGACCGCATGCACAGTGGGCAGCGTTCTGATTTTGACAAGGAATTGTCCGCTCAGGGTGTAGGCAATATGCTCTGTGGCCTGGTCGGCGCCCTGCCGATGACCGGTGTGATCGTGCGCAGTTCGGCCAACGTACAGGCGGGCGCCACCACGCGCTTGTCGGCGATGTTCCACGGGCTGTGGCTGCTTGCGTTCGTGCTGTTGCTCTCGAGTGTGCTGCAAAGCATTCCGGTGGCGAGCCTCGCGGGTGTGCTGGTGTACACCGGCATCAAGCTGGTCGACGTCAAGGCGTTCCGGGCGTTGGGACGCTATGGGCGGATGCCGATGTTCACCTATGCGGCGACGGCGCTGGCGATCATCTTTACCGACCTGCTGACCGGCGTACTGGTGGGTTTCGGGCTGACACTGGTGAAGCTGGCCTTGAAGGCGTCGCGCTTGAAAGTCAGCCTGGTCGACCTGCCTCAGGCAGGTGAAATGGAGTTGCGCCTGACCGGTGCGGCGACCTTCCTGAAAGTGCCGATGCTGACCCAGGTGCTGTCGACGGTACCTGCGGGAACCACGGTGCATGTGCCGCTGAGTAACTTGAGTTACATCGACCATTCCTGTCTGGAGCTGCTGGAAGAATGGGGCCGGGCGAATGCCGCCAAGGGCTCGACGCTGGTGATCGAGGCACGTGGGTTGAAGCGCAGGCTGGAAGGCCGGGTGCGTACGACGGTGGGAATCGGTTCGGCACCTTCTGCTGGCTGACGAAACCGGATCAAAAAAGTGGCAGCGGGCTTGCTCGCGAAGGCGGCGGATCAGTCAAATATTCAGTGACTGGCACGCCGCATTCGCAAGCAAGCCCGCTCCCACATTTGTTCTGCGTCAGGCTAAAGCGTTACGCCGGCTGTTCCAGCGCCAACTCAACCCCCAACTGGCGCGACAGGCACGGCCAGCGCTTCCACGCAGCTTCTGTGTTGGGGCTCTTGAAGGTTTCGCGATAGGCCTCGACTGACTCCAGCGCAAAGCTCTCCTCGTTGAGCATTTCATCTACCGCCAGGTGCACGGCCTCATCCAGCTGGTTGGCGAATTCTTCGCCGATCAGCTGGTGGGCAATCAGGTTGGCTACGGTGGTGTCGGCCGGAATCAACGGCTGGCCGAAATGCTTGATATACAGATCGTTGACTTCTTCCACCAGGCGATGGGCCAGATAGGCCTCGTCGAGCAAGCCGTCCAGGCCTTCGTGACCGGCCAGGATCGCCGGCGGTTGCAGGAAGAAATGCTCGGCGATTTTCAGCACCGGCTTGATCTGGCTTTCGATACCGGCTTCGCGGGCCACGTCGTTGGCAGCTTCCAGCAGGTCCGGGACGAGCTCAATGTAGGCGGTGACAAAGCGGGTCATGACAATCTTGCGATCACCGTCAGCCAGGGAAATGGCCGAATGCAGGTGCGGCAATTGTTTTTCCAGTTGCTGGGCAAGCTGGCCAGTGCTGGCTTCGTGTTGATGGGCACGGGAAATCTGCTCGCGCAATGCGGCGGTGTTCATGAAAGCTCCAGTGAAACAGGCGTAGGAAAAGGGAGAGGATAAGGTAGCTCGTTTATACGAGCGCCTAAGACGCATTTGTCATAATTATTTCATGGTTATGCGCGTGCGTTATATCGAATTGCCATCGTTCGTCGGATAAACGATTCCGCCCCCGGTTTTATTGGCTTCGACCAGTCATTTTTGCTCATTTGCCCCTACACATTGCGGGGTTGCAGAGCCTGTCTATACTCGGATTTGTACGCGATTAGCTGATGACGCCAGACTGCATGAGCAGGCAAGGCTAAGCGGTTGTAGGCAGTATGGAAGCCGCTCCCTTCGACGCAGGTGCAAACCGGCGGGATAACAAGAACGATAAGGGGAACCCGCAATGATGCGACATCCACACGTTTGGATGGGCCTCCTGTTGTGGTCGGTATTCGGCCAGGCGCACGCCGCCTGGACAACGAATATGGCGCCAGGGGCGACTGAAGTCAGTCACGCTGTGTTTGACCTGCACATGACCATTTTCTGGATCTGTGTGGTGATCGGCATTGTTGTGTTTGGCGCGATGTTCTGGTCGATGATCGTTCACCGCCGGTCCACGGGCCAGGTCGCGGCCAAATTCCACGAGAGCACCACCGTGGAAATTCTCTGGACCGTGGTGCCCTTGCTGATTCTGATCGCGATGGCCATCCCGGCGACCAAGACCCTGATCAATATCTACGACAGCAGTGAATCGGACATCGATATCCAGGTCACCGGCTATCAGTGGAAGTGGCATTACAAATACCTGGGCCAGGACGTGGAGTTCTTCAGCAACCTGGCCACGCCCGCCGAGCAGATCCATAACCAGGCGGTCAAGGGCGAGCATTACCTGTTGGAGGTCGACCAGCCACTGGTGCTGCCGGTGGGCGCCAAGGTGCGTTTCCTGGTGACCGCCGCCGACGTGATCCACTCCTGGTGGGTGCCGGCCTTTGCGGTCAAGCGTGACGCCATCCCCGGTTTTGTCAACGAGGCCTGGACCCGTATCGAGAAGCCCGGCATCTACCGCGGCCAGTGCGCCGAGTTGTGCGGCAAGGATCACGGCTTCATGCCCATCGTGGTCGAGGTCAAGTCCAAGGCGGACTACGACACCTGGCTCGGCGAACGCAAGGAAGAGGCGGCCAAGCTCAAGGAACTGACCTCCAAGGAATGGACGCTGGAAGAGCTGGTGGCGCGCGGCGACAAGGTCTATCACACCACTTGCGTGGCCTGTCACCAGGCCGAAGGCCAGGGCCTGCCACCGATGTTCCCGGCGCTCAAGGGCTCGCCGATTGCCACCGGGCCCAAGGAAGATCACCTGCACCGCGTTTACTTCGGCAAGCCCGGCACCGCCATGGCGGCGTTCGGCAAGCAGCTCTCGGAAGTGGATATCGCCGCGGTGGTGACCTATGAGCGCAATGCCTGGGGCAACAACAAAGGCGATATGGTCACGCCTAAAGACGTGCTGGCCATTAAGCAGGCGGAAAGCAAATGACCTCCTTCATTGCGTATGCCCCGAACCGCCCCGCCCACTCGCTTGCAGGAGAACGGCCATGAGCACTGTGATCGACGACCATGGCCACGCCAGTGACCATGCCCACGGCCCCGCCAAGGGTTTGATGCGCTGGGTGCTGACGACCAACCACAAGGACATCGGCACGATGTACCTGTGGTTCGCCTTCACCATGTTCCTGCTCGGCGGTTCGTTCGCCATGGTGATCCGCGCCGAGTTGTTCCAGCCCGGCCTGCAGATTGTCGAGCCGGCGTTCTTCAACCAGATGACCACCATGCACGGCCTGATCATGGTGTTCGGCGCGGTGATGCCAGCGTTCGTCGGCCTGGCCAACTGGATGATTCCGCTGATGATCGGCGCGCCGGACATGGCCTTGCCGCGCATGAACAACTTCAGTTTCTGGCTGTTGCCGGCGGCGTTCCTGTTGCTCGTGTCGACCCTGTTCACTCCGGGTGGCGGGCCGAACTTCGGCTGGACCTTTTACGCGCCCCTCTCCACCACCTACGCGCCGGAAAGCGTGACCTTCTTCATCTTCGCGATTCACTTGATGGGTATCAGTTCGATCATGGGCGCGATCAACGTGGTCGCCACCATCCTCAACCTGCGCGCCCCCGGCATGACCCTGATGAAGATGCCGTTGTTCGTCTGGACGTGGCTGATCACTGCCTTCCTGCTGATCGCGGTGATGCCGGTGCTGGCCGGTTGCGTGACCATGATGCTGATGGACATCCACTTCGGCACCAGCTTCTTCAGTGCTGCCGGCGGTGGCGACCCCGTGCTGTTCCAGCATGTGTTCTGGTTCTTCGGCCACCCCGAGGTGTACATCATGATCCTGCCGGCCTTTGGTGCCGTCAGTTCGATCATCCCGACGTTCTCGCGCAAGCCGCTGTTCGGCTATACGTCGATGGTGTACGCCACGGCGAGCATCGCGTTCCTGTCGTTCATCGTGTGGGCGCACCACATGTTCGTGGTCGGCATTCCGCTGGTGGGCGAGTTGTTCTTCATGTACGCCACGCTGCTGATTGCGGTGCCGACGGGGGTGAAGGTATTCAACTGGGTCAGCACCATGTGGCAAGGCTCGCTGACCTTCGAGACACCGATGCTGTTTGCCGTGGCCTTCGTGATCCTGTTCACCATCGGCGGCTTTTCCGGGCTGATGCTGGCGATTGCCCCGGCGGACTTCCAATACCACGACACCTATTTCGTGGTGGCGCACTTCCATTACGTGCTGGTGCCCGGTGCGATCTTCGGCATCTTCGCCTCGGCCTACTACTGGCTGCCGAAATGGACCGGCCACATGTACGACGAAACCCTCGGCAAGCTGCACTTTTGGCTGTCCTTCATCGGCATGAACATGGCGTTTTTCCCGATGCACTTCGTCGGGCTGGCTGGCATGCCGCGCCGTGTGCCGGACTACAACCTGCAGTTCGCCGACTTCAACATGGTCTCCTCGATCGGCGCCTTCATGTTTGGCGCCACGCAGATCTTCTTCCTGTTCATCGTGATCAAGTGCATCCGTGGCGGCCCGCCCGCGCCGGCCAAGCCCTGGGATGGCGCGGAAGGCCTGGAGTGGAGCATCCCCTCGCCAGCGCCCTACCACACCTTTACTACTCCGCCGGAGGTCAAGTGAACAGCTTGGCGCAGGCTGCCAGGGTCTCCTGTGGGAGCTGGCTTGCCTGCGATGAGGGCCTGACAGTTGATGGATTGGGCGACTGGTACATCGCTATCGCAGGCAAGTCAGCTCCTACAGAAAAGCCAAGAGCGGGTGATCGTCATGCTTGAGTCGATCCCCACCAAGCGCCTGGTCACCCGCCTGCTGATCCTGGTGGTGGCGATGTTCGGCTTCGGCTTTGCGCTGGTGCCGATCTACGACGTGATGTGCAAGGCGTTCGGTATCAACGGCAAGACCGCCGGGCAGTACGAGGGCGAGCAGGTCGTCGACGCCACGCGGCAGGTGCGGGTGCAGTTCCTGTCGACCAATGCCATCGACATGGTCTGGGAATTTCATTCCAAGGCCGATGAGGTGGTGGTCAATCCGGGTGCCGTCACCGAAATGCTGTTCGTGGCCTACAACCCTACCGACAAAGCCATGACCGCCCAGGCCGTACCGAGCATTTCCCCGGCCGAAGCGGCGATGTACTTCCACAAGACCGAATGCTTTTGCTTCACCCAGCAAGTGCTGCAGCCAGGCCAGCGCATCGAAATGCCGGTGCGTTTCATTGTCGACCGCGACATGCCCAAGGATGTGAAGCATTTGACCCTGGCGTACACGCTGTTTGATATCACTGCGCGCCAACCGCCGGTGGCTGTCCATAGCGGCGGCTAGCTACTGTTTGCCCGCTCAATCAGGAGAGCGAATACATGTCGACTCATGATACGTACTACGTACCAGCGCAAAGCAAATGGCCAATAATTGCTACCCTGGGCATGCTCATCACGGTGTACGGCCTGGCTGTGTGGTTCAACGACCTGAAGGCGGCGCGCCCGGAATCCCACGGCCCGTGGATCTTTTTCGTCGGTGGCCTGCTGCTGGCCTACATGTTGTTCGGCTGGTTCGGCGCGGTGATCAAGGAAAGCCGCGCCGGTTTGTACAGCCCGCAGATGGACCGCTCGTTTCGATGGGGCATGACCTGGTTCATCTTTTCCGAGGTGATGTTCTTTGTCGCGTTCTTCGGTGCGCTGTTTTACGTGCGGCACATGTCCGGTCCCTGGTTGGGCGGCGAAGGGCACAAGGGCATCGCGCACATGCTGTGGCCGAACTTCGAGTTCACCTGGCCGCTGCTCAACAACCCTGACCCGAAAATGTACCCCGCACCGGAAGGCACCATCAGCCCGTGGGGCCTGCCGCTGGTCAACACGATCTTGCTGGTCAGCTCCAGCGTGACCATCACCCTGGCCCACCATGCCTTGCGCAAAGGCCATCGCGGCGCGCTGAAAATCTGGCTGGCGCTCACGGTGCTGCTGGGCTGGGCGTTCCTGGGCTTCCAGGCCGAGGAGTACATGCATGCCTACAAAGAGCTCGGCCTGACACTCGGTTCGGGTGTGTACGGCGCGACGTTCTTCATGCTCACCGGCTTTCACGGTGCCCACGTGACCATCGGCACAATCATTCTGTTTGTGATGCTGATGCGCATCTTGCGCGGGCATTTCAATGCCGAGCACCAGTTTGGTTTCGAGGCCGCCAGTTGGTACTGGCACTTTGTGGATGTGGTGTGGATCGGGCTGTTTTTCTTCGTCTACGTGCTCTAGCGCGCCTTACCACGGTGCATGCGATACCAGCTGGCCGCTGAAAAAGCCCCAGGCGATCAGCCCCACGGTGATCGCGGCCAGCACCACACGCACAGTCAAGGCAGTGACGAGGCGGTTGGAGTTGCCCTCGTCCTTGACCAGAAAGAACAAGCCACTGAACAGGCTCACGACAGTCGCGATCAGCATCAGGGCAATGACGGCTTTGAGCATGGTCTGGCTCCAATGGGATGGGCGGGCAATGAAAACAAGTATAGCCAGCGCCATGAAACGCTTTCGCCCAGGGCTCGCACCGACATTGGTGGTGCTGGTGTTGCTGCCGTTGATGGTGGGCCTGGGGTTCTGGCAGCTGTCTCGCGGGCATGAAAAACAGCTGCTGGTGGACAGTTATGCCGAGCGGCGGGTGGCCGATCCCGTCAGCAGCACACAACTGAGCGAGATGGCTGATCCGGCTTTTCGCCGGGTCCGTCTGCGCGGGCAATTCGACGCCGAACACAGCGTGTTGCTAGACAACCGCATGCGCGATGGCAAGGCCGGCGTAGAGCTGCTGCAACCCTTCCACGACCAGGCCAGCGGCCTGTGGTTATTGCTCAATCGTGGCTGGCTGCCCTGGCCCGACCGGCGCACCCCGCCGGTGTTCACCACACCTCAACAGCCGGTGAATCTCGACGCCTGGGTGTACGTCGCACCGGGTGAAACCTTCCAATTGCACGCCGACCCGACGAGCGCGCAATGGCCGCGCTTGCTGACCGCCCTGCACCCCGGCGCGCTGTGGGCCGAGCTTGGGCGTAGCGGTTTTGCCTACGAGCTGCGCGCCGAAGCTGGCCCTGGTACGTACGAAATCACCTGGCCCATCGTAGCCATGGGCCCGGAAAAGCACCTGGCCTACGCGGTGCAGTGGTTCGCCATGGCATTGGCGCTGCTGGCCCTTTACCTCTACCTCGGATGGCACAACACAAAGGAGAAGCACCATGGGAGCGGCCATGAATCCACTCAACATGTCTGAACCGCTCAATCGGCGTAAAGGCCGCTGGCAGCTGATCCTGATCCTGATGATGGTGATCGGTCCGATGGCGCTGGCTACCTTCATGTACAAGCTGCAGTTCTGGGTGCCGGACAACCGCAGTTACCACGGCGAACTGATCGGCAACGGCCAGACCCGCGCCGATATCGGCGTGCAGGCGGATGAAGAGCGCTGGCAACTGCTGGTCACGGCGCCCACGGCCTGCGCCGCCGATTGCCAGCAACTGGTGTACCTGGCGCGCCAGCTGCAAATCAGCCTCGGCCGGGATGCATCGCGCGCCAGCCACGCCTTGGCCAGCGCGCAGCCGGTGAGCACCGACTACGAGGCCAAGCTCAAGGCTGAATATCCACAACTGCAGCGCTACTCGCTGGACCTGTCGGCCTTCACCAAGGACGCCGCCGCGCCGGGCGATGCGCAACTGTGGATCGTCGACCCGCACGGCAACCTGGTGTTGCGCTACGACGCCAAGGTCAAGGGCAAGGACTTGCTCAACGACCTGCGCCATCTGCTGAAACTGTCGAATATCGGATAAGGGCATCGTCATGGCCAAGCCTGGATTTCGCCTCGCGTTGTTTGCCACCCTGCTGGCGCTGATTGTGGTGCTGCTCGGCGCGTATACGCGCCTGACCCATGCCGGTCTCGGTTGCCCGGACTGGCCGGGTTGCTACGGCTTTATCAGCGTGCCCAAGACCGAGGCCCAGTTGGCGCATGCCGAGCTGCATTTCCCGGACACGCCGGTGGAGGCGGACAAGGGCTGGGCCGAGATGACCCATCGCTACTTCGCCGGTACCTTGGGCCTGCTGATCGTGCTGCTGGCGGCGCGTTCGTGGAGTCATCGACGTGATCCGGGCCAGCCGGTGAAGCTGCCGTTGTTTGTTTTGGCGGTGGTGTTCGCGCAGGCGGCCTTTGGCATGTGGACGGTGACGTTGAAGCTGTGGCCCCAAGTGGTCACGGGCCATTTGCTGGGCGGTTTCGCGACCTTGAGCCTGTTGTTCCTGCTGACCCTGCGCCTGTCTGGAGTGCTGCCCGCGTTGATCGTGCCCAAGCGCCTGCAATATTGGGCGACGGCTGGCCTGGTGCTGGTGATCGGCCAGATCGCCCTGGGCGGCTGGGTCAGTTCCAACTATGCGGCGGTGGCCTGTATCGATTTGCCTACCTGCCACGGCCAGTGGTGGCCGGCGGCGGACTTCGCCAATGGTTTCCACCTGACCCAGCACATCGGCCCCAATTATCTCGGCGGCCAGCTCGACAGCGATGCGCGAACCGCGATCCATCTCACCCATCGCATCGGCGCGGTGTTGGTCACCCTGGTGTTGCTGGGGCTGGCCTGGCAGCTGCGCGCGGTGGGCATGACGCGGCTCGCGGGCCTGTTGTTGATTGCCCTGGCGGCGCAGATCGGCCTGGGCCTGAGCAATGTGTATTTCCATCTGCCGCTGCCGGTAGCCGTCGGCCATAACGCCGGGGGCGCGGCGTTGCTGCTGACCCTGGTGCTGGTCAATTACCACGCGCGTACCAGCCTGGTACGGGTGCGCAACCAGCTGCCGTTCGGCTGGCGGTTTATCCCGCGCAAACAGGTGTCAGGCCTGATCACCCTTAAAGGAGAGATGCCATGGCGACCTTGATTGGCGCGCGTCACGGCCAGGCGATCTGGCGTGACTACCTGGAGCTGACCAAGCCGAAAGTGGTGGTGTTGATGCTCATCACCTCGCTGGTGGGGATGTTTCTCGCCACTCGCGCCGGCGTGCCGTGGGCGGTGCTGATTTTCGGCAACCTGGGTATTGCCCTGTGTGCCGGCGGCGCGGCGGCGGTCAACCATGTAGTGGATCGGCGCATTGATGCGGTGATGGCGCGCACGCACAAACGGCCGATGGCCGAAGGGCGGGTATCGCCGTTGGCGGCGCTGGCTTTTGCAGGGTTTCTGGCGGTTGCGGGCCTGGCCTTGCTGCTGGCGTTCACCAACCCGCTGGCCGCCTGGCTGACGCTGGCTTCCCTGCTCGGCTATGCGGTGATCTACACCGGTTTTCTCAAGCGCGCGACGCCGCAGAATATCGTCATCGGCGGTTTGGCGGGGGCCGCGCCGCCGTTGCTGGGTTGGGTCGCCGTCACCGGCCATATCAGCGCCGAACCCCTCCTGCTGGTGTTGATCATCTTCGCCTGGACCCCGCCGCATTTCTGGGCCCTGGCCATCCACCGCAAGGAGGAATATGCCAAGGCCGATATTCCGATGCTGCCGGTCACCCACGGCGAGCACTACACCAAGGTGCATATCCTGCTCTACACCTTCGTCCTGCTGGCGGTGAGCCTGATGCCCTACGTCATCCACATGAGCGGCCTGCTGTACCTGGCCTGTGCATTGGTTTTGGGCGGACGCTTTCTGCAATGGGCCTGGGTGCTGTACCGTGGCGCTCAGCCGCACGCGGCGATCAACACGTTCAAGTACTCTATCGCGTACTTGTTCCTTCTGTTTATCGCCCTGCTCGTAGACCACTACTTACTGTTGAACCTATGACTCGAACTCAAAAAACCGTGTTTATCCTGGTGGCCATCGTCGCGTTGATCATGGGCCTGACCGTCAACAAAGTGCTCTCGGGCAAAGGCCAGGGCGACCCGACCGCGCTGATCGACGCCGGCATCATCCTGCTGCCGCAGAGCCGTCAGCTGCCGCCGGTGAGCATGACCAACCAGGACGGCCAGCCGGTGGTGGTCAATGAGTTGAAGGGCAAGTGGAGCCTGCTGTTCTTCGGCTACACCTTCTGTCCGGACATCTGCCCTACCACCCTCGCCCAGCTGCGCCAGATCAAGAGCGAGCTGCCCAAGGAGGCCGTGGATAAGCTGCAAGTGATCCTGGTCAGCGTCGACCCGAACCGCGATACCCCGGCCCAGCTCAAGCAGTACCTGGGTTACTTCGATCCGCAGTTCGAAGGCCTGACCGGCGCGAATGTGGACGATGTGCAGAAGGTCTCGAATGCCGTGAGCATCCCGTTTATCCCGGCCGATACCAGCAAGCCCAACTACACCGTCGACCACAGCGGCAACCTTGCGCTGATCGGTCCTGACGGTACACAGCGTGGATTCATCCGCGCACCGTTGAACAACCAGAAGCTGGTGGCGCAATTGCCGGGATTGTTGAAGCGTCCATAAGCCCGGCGCTTCTACCCGCGGCCTTGTAGAAACCCTGATCTGCGGGCAACCCAAAAACAAATGTGGGAGCGGGCTTGCCCGCGAAAGCATCGGTTCAGTCACTGATAAGTCGACTGACACTGCACTTTCGCGAGCAAGCCCGCTCCCACATTTTTTGCTCTTCGGTGTTTCGAATCAGAACGCCGGCAGGATCGCGCCTTTGTACTTCTCGAGGATGAAGGCTTTCACTTCAGGCGTGTGCAGGGCTGCAACCAGCTTCTTCACGGCGTCCGAGTCTTTGTTGTCTTCGCGGGTCACCAGGATGTTCACGTAAGGCGAGTCATTGCCTTCGATCACCAGCGCATCCTTGGATGGATCCAGCTTGGCTTCCAGCGCGTAGTTGGTGTTGATCAGCGCCAGGTCGACCTGGGTCAGCACGCGCGGCAGGGTGGCGGCTTCCAGTTCGCGGAATTTCAGGTTTTTCGGGTTGGCGGTGATGTCCTTGATGGTCGACAGGATGTTGGTCGGGTCCTTCAGGGTGATCAGATTGTGCTTGGCCAGCAGCAACAGCGCGCGGCCACCATTGGTGGCGTCGTTCGGGATCACGACGTTGGCGCCACTTGGCAGGTCTTCCAGCTTCTTGTACTTGCTCGAGTAGGCGCCCAGGGGCTCCAGGTGCACCGCGCCGACGCTCACCAGGTGAGTGCCCTTGGCCTTGTTGAACTCATCCAGGTACGGCTGGTGTTGGAAGAAGTTGGCGTCCAGGCGCTTCTCGGCCACCTGTACGTTGGGCTGCACGTAGTCGGTGAAGACTTTGACCTGCAGGTCCACGCCTTCTTTGGCGAGGGCAGGCTTCACGAATTCGAGGATTTCCGCGTGCGGCACCGGCGACGCGGCGACCGTGATGGTCTCGGCGGCGTGGGCGGAAAACGCGGCAACGGCGGCGAAAGCAACCAGTAGTTTTTTCATCCAACAAGCTCCTTGTTCGGACATCTGCCGGCAGTTGGCCGGCAATGGCCGTTATTTTCGAGAAAAGTGCACCACCAGCTTGTCGCCGACGGTTTGCAGAATTTGCACCAGCACCAACAGCATCACCACGGTGACCACCATCACATCGGTCTGGAAACGCTGGTAACCGAAGCGGATCGCCAGGTCGCCCAGGCCGCCGGCACCGACTACGCCGGCCATCGCCGTGTAGGAAACCAGTGTAATCGCCGTCACCGTGATCGCCGCGAAAATGCCCGGGCGGGCTTCAGGCAGCAGGGCGTTGGTGATGATCTGGCGGGTGCTGGCGCCCATGGACTGAGTGGCTTCGATGATGCCGCGGTCCACTTCACGCAAGGCCGTTTCCACCAGGCGCGCAAAGAACGGCGTGGCGCCCACCACCAGTGGCGGAATGGCGCCTGCCACGCCCAGCGATGTGCCGGTGATCAGCACGGTGAACGGGATCATCACGATCAGCAGAATGATGAACGGCAGCGAACGCAGAATGTTCACGATCAGCGACAGCAGTGCGTACAGCCCTTTCTGCTCGAACAGTTGGCGCGGGCTGGTCAGGAACAACAGCACGCCCAGCGGCAGGCCCAGCACGACGGTAAAGAACAGCGAACCGAACAGCATGGTCATGGTGTCGCCGGTGGCCAGCCAGATTTCGGACCAGTCGATATTGGCGAAGAAACTCAACAGGACTTCCATTAGCGCAGGACCTCCATGTGGACGTCAGCGGCGGTGAAGCGCGCAAACGCGGCTTCCATATCGCCACCCGTGACGGCGAGGGTCAGTTGCCCGTAGGGGATGTCTTTGATGCGGTCGATACGCCCGGCGAGGATGCTGTAGTCCACACCCGTTTCGCGGGCGACGGTACCCAGCAGCGGCGCGTAGGTCGCTTCGCCCTGGAAGGTCAGGCGCACGATGCGCCCTGGCACGTGAGCGAAGTCATCACGCTGCTCGCCTTCGTCGACCTGCTCGGACTCCTGCACGAAACGCTTGGTGGTCGGGTGCTTGGGGTGCAGGAACACATCGGCGACCGAGCCCTGCTCGACGATCACGCCGGCGTCCATCACGGCGACCTGGTCGCATACGCGGCGGATCACATCCATTTCGTGGGTGATCAGCACGATGGTCAGCTTCAGTTCGCGATTGATCTCGGCCAGCAATTGCAGCACCGAGGCGGTGGTTTGCGGGTCGAGGGCGCTGGTGGCTTCGTCGCACAGCAGGATCTTGGGTTTGGTCGCCAGGGCGCGGGCAATGCCGACGCGTTGCTTCTGGCCGCCGGACAACTGCGCCGGGTACTTCTTGGCGTGATCCGACAGGCCTACGCGGGCGAGGAGTTCGGCCACGCGCTGGTCGATTTCCTTGCGCGACAATTCGCCGGCCAGGGTCAGCGGCAGCGCCACGTTGTCGGCAACGGTCTTGGACGCCAGCAGGTTGAAGTGCTGGAAAATCATCCCGACCTGCTGACGGAAACGGCGCAGGCCGTTGGCGTCCAGTGCAGTGACTTCTTCACCGTCGACATTGATCTGACCGCCGCTGGGCTGTTCCAGGCGATTGATCAGACGCAGCAAAGTACTTTTTCCCGCACCCGAGTGACCAATCAGGCCAAACACCTGGCCGTTTTCGACGCGCAGGCTGGTGGGGTGCAGGGCGGGGATTTCCTTACCGGCGACGCGGTAGGTTTTATGGACGTTATGAAACTCGATCACGTAGCGAACCTTGTGGGGCGCATGGAAAAGGGATCAGCGGTTAGCCGGGCGCGCATTTTAGCCTGTCCGTATAGCGTTTCTTAGCATTTATTTCGCATTCAACCAGTGATTTGGCAATAACGCGATCAAAGGTCATAAAAAAGGAACGGTACAAAACCGTGTCAGTCACTACTTAAGCAACTCGATTTCCCAGGTGCCGTGCCTGGGGTTTTGCTCAAACGAGCCGGGGACCGCTCTGGCCACTTTGAATAAGGAGTTTTGTCTGATGAGTACCAAGAAGCCAGCCACCCCGCCGAAGAGTGAACTTGCCGGCACCGATACCCTGGACCGTGGCAACACCAACGCCAAGCTGCAGGCCCTGGAGGAATTCCGCTCCGATGCGACCGGCCAGGCCCTGCGTACCAACCAAGGCGTGAAGATTTCCGACAACCAGAACACCCTGAAAGTCGGCTCCCGTGGCCCGTCGCTGCTGGAAGACTTCATCATGCGTGAAAAAATCACGCACTTTGACCATGAACGCATCCCGGAGCGCATCGTGCATGCCCGCGGTACTGGCGCGCATGGTTATTTCCAGACCTATGAAAACCATTCGGCGCTGAGCAAGGCCGGCTTCCTGCGCAACCCCGAGCATAAAACCCCGGTGTTTGTGCGCTTTTCCACCGTGCAGGGCCCGCGTGGTTCCGGCGATACGGTGCGCGACGTGCGCGGTTTTGCAGTGAAGTTCTTCACCGACGAAGGCAACTTCGACCTGGTGGGCAACAACATGCCGGTCTTTTTCATTCAGGACGCGATCAAGTTTCCCGACTTCGTCCACGCGGTAAAACCTGAGCCGCACAATGAAATTCCAACCGGCGGCTCGGCCCACGATACGTTCTGGGACTTCGTCTCGCTGCAGCCGGAATCGGCGCATATGGTGCTGTGGGCAATGTCCGACCGCGCCATTCCAAAAAGCCTGCGCGCAATGCAGGGGTTCGGCATTCACACCTTCCGGTTGATCAACACCGAAGGTAAGTCGAGTTTCGTGAAATTCCACTGGCATCCAAAAGTCGGCACCTGCTCCCTGGTGTGGGACGAAGCGCAAAAGCTTGCCGGTAAAGATACCGATTACCACCGTCGCGACCTCTGGGAAGCGATTGAAAGCGGCGACTACCCTGAGTGGGAATTGGGCGTGCAGATCGTCGCCGAAGAGGACGAGCACAAGTTCGACTTCGACCTGCTCGATCCGACCAAGATCATCCCCGAAGAGCTGGTGCCGATTACGCCGCTGGGCAAGATGGTGCTTAACCGCAACCCCGACAACTTCTTCGCCGAAGTCGAGCAGGTGGCGTTCTGCCCGGGCCATATCGTGCCGGGTATCGACTTCACCAACGACCCGTTGCTGCAAGGTCGTCTGTTTTCCTACACGGATACGCAGATCAGCCGTCTCGGTGGCCCGAACTTTCATGAGTTGCCGATCAATCGGCCAGTGGTGCCTTTCCACAACGGTCAGCGCGACGCCCAGCACCGCACGGTGATCGACAAGGGGCGCGCGGCCTACGAGCCCAACTCCATTGACGGCGGTTGGCCGAAGGAAACCCCTCCTGCCGCACAGGATGGTGGGTTCGAGACCTATTACGAGCGCGTCGATGCCAACAAGGTGCGTGAGCGCAGTGAGTCGTTCGGCGATCACTTCTCCCAGGCCACGCTGTTTTTCCACAGCATGAGCCACCACGAGAAAGAGCACATCATTGCGGCCTACAGCTTCGAATTGGGCAAGGTTGAACGCGAGTTTATTCGTGCCCGTCAGGTGAACGAGATCCTGGCCAACATCGATCTGGAACTGGCCAAGCGCGTTGCGCAGAACCTGGGCTTGCCGGCGCCGACCAAAGGCACCGTGCCGCCACGCAAGTCGTCGTTGAAGGAGTCGCCGGCGTTGAGCCAGGTGAACCTGCTGTCGGGCGATATCAAGACGCGCAAAGTCGCGATTCTGGCCGCCAACGGCGTGGATGGCGTGGCGATTGCCGCGTTGAAGAAGGCGTTGGAAGCCGAGGGTGCCCACGCCAAGTTGCTGGGACCGACCTCGGCACCGGTGACAACCGCCGATGGCAAGAGCTTGAAGGTCGATGCGTCGATGGAAGGCATGCCGTCCATCGCGTTTGACGCGGTATTTGTGCCAGGGGGTGCCAAGTCGGTGCAGGCCTTGAGCGGCGACGGTGTGGCGTTGCACTTCCTGTTGGAGGCGTATAAGCACCTGAAGGCGATCACGGTCGCCAATGACGCCAAGCCATTGCTGGATCTGCTGAAGCTGGAGGCGGATGCGGGCTTGATCGTGGGGTCGGATGCGAAAGCGTTCAAGGCCTTCTTTGCGGCGATTGCGCAGCACCGGGTTTGGGATCGCGAGCCGAAGGCCAAGGCGATTCCGGCTTAAACGCTTGATTGACCGTTAGACCGCTATCGCAGGCAAGCCAGCCCCCACATTTTGAATTGTGAATAGATTCAAATGTGGGGGCTGGCTTGCCTGCGATGCTTTTATTGCGCCTTGCGCGGAATCAGCACAACCTGCGCCGGAATATTCTTCAGAATCTGCCGGTGGATCTTCAGGTCATACCCCGAATCAATTCGCTTCACCCGTTTGGTCAGCAACGTGGCCAACCACGGGTAATCCTGAGTGCGCGGCGCCTGGATGCTCACGTCACACTGGTAATTCACCACGTCGGTAGCGATGGCATCGAGTTGATGGCGCAGCGCTTCAATGTCGGTGAGGTTCAGCGCCACGGTGGTGCTTTGCGCGGCCGGGTCGATGACCTTGGCGGCAGGCTTGGCTTCGGCGGCCTTGAGGGCGGCCTCGGCCTTGTCCAGCTCGGCTTTGCGCGCATGGGTGATGGCGCTGTTGACGCCGCCGGTCAGGGCCGGCGCCTTGGGCATCAGCGCACGGGCACGGCTCAAGGCAGTGGCGGCGGCGTTGACGTCACCTTTTTGCAGCACGATCTGGCTACGCTGCAGGTAGGCCTCGGCCAGCTGACGTTGATAAGTCTCCAGGGCCGGGTCGTTGGGCGACTGGGCCTGCAACGCGGCCAATTGGTCTTCGGCGGTGGCCAGCTCACTGCTGGCCAGGTTTTGCTCCAGCTGTGCGATGGCCGCAGCGCGCGCGTCCGGGGCCTCGGGGGCGGCGGGCGGTGTGCTTTGACAGGCGCCAAGCAGCAGGGAAAATGCGGCAAGGAGCAGATAACGGGAGGTGAACAGCTTCATTCCTGCGACTCTCTATTTGCGCAAAAAGCGAGCAAGTCTACACCCCTCGACGGGGCAGGACAAAACTCAGCAGAAACAGGGCGGCGGCCGTGACCACAATTGACGGCCCGGCCGGCGTGTCCTTGAACCAGGACAACGCCAGGCCCCCACACACGGCGAGCATCCCCAGCAGGCTGGCGCCGATGGCCATCTGCTCGGGTGAGCGAGCGTGGCGCTGGGCGGCGGCGGCTGGGATGATCAGCAGCGATGTGATCAACAATACGCCGACAATCTTCATCGCGACAGCGATCACCACGGCGATCAACAACATCAGCGCCATGCGCAGGGTCGGCACGGGCAGCCCTTCCACCGTGGCCAGCTCTTCATGCACGGTGATCGCCAGCAGCGGACGCCACAGGGCGACCAGCAACACCAGCACGACGGTGCTGCCGCCGAGGATCCAGGCAAGGTCGGTCGGGCTGATCGCCAGCAGATCACCGAACAGGTAGGCCATCAGGTCGATGCGCACTTCGTGCATGAAGCTGAGCACCACCAGCCCCAGCGACAGGGTGCTGGGCGCCAGGATGCCCAGCAGCGTGTCGGAGGCCAGCGGCTGGCGCTGCTGCAGGGTCACCAGCAGCACCGCCAGCAGCAGGCAGCCTACGGTCACGGCGATGGTCGGGCTTACATCCAGCAAAAAGCCCATGGCCACGCCCAGCAGCGCGGCGTGGGACAGGGTGTCGCCGAAATAGGCCATGCGTCGCCAGACCACGAACGAGCCCAGCGGGCCCGCCACCAGCGCCAAAGCCAAGCCTGCCAGCAGGGCGTAGAGCAGAAAATCAGCCATGCTTGCAGCTATCTCCGTGAACGTGGGTGTGAGGTGCGGTGGGGTCGTCGACCACGGCGCCATGCAGGTCATGGGCGTGGTCGTGATGGTGGTGGTAGATGGCCAGGCTCTGGGCATTCTTGCCGAACAACTCGACGAACGCCGGGTCGCCGCTGACCTGTTCCGGGTGACCTGAGCAGCAGACGTGGCGATTCAGGCACACCACCTGGTCGGTGGTGCTCATTACCAGGTGCAGGTCGTGGGAGACCATCAGCACGCCGCAGCCATGGCGGTCGCGCAGGCGGGTGATCAGGCTGTACAGCTCGGCCTGGCCGGCCACGTCGACGCCTTGCACGGGCTCATCGAGTACCAGCAGTTCCGGCTCGCGCAGCAGGGCGCGGGCCAGCAGCACGCGCTGCATCTCGCCACCGGAGATGCTCTGCACGGGGCTGTCGATGACTTGTTCGGCGCCGACTTCCTTGAGCGCGGCCTGGGCGCGAGTGCGATCCACGCCGGGGACCAGGCGCAGAAAACGCAGGACCGACAGCGGCAAGGTCGGGTCCACGTGCAGTTTTTGCGGCATGTAGCCGACGCGCAGCTTGGGCTTGCGCCACACGCTGCCGGTGTCGGGCTTGAGCAGGCCGAGCACGGCGCGCACCAGGGTGGTCTTGCCGGCGCCATTCGGGCCGATCAGCGTGACGATCTGTCCTGGTTCCACACTCAGCGCGATGTTATCCAGCACGTTTTGCCCGGCGAACGTGACCCCAACCTGCTCCAGGCGGATTAACGCGTTGCTCATCAAGCCCCCTGGCAGCCCGAGCAGAGACCGACCACTTCGACCGTCTGCCCTTCGACCTGGAAGCCGACGTCGGCGGAGCTCTTGATGATGGCGTCGCTGATGCTTTTTTGTTCAAGTTCGATGGCGGCGTGGCACTCGCGGCAGATCAGGAATTGGCCCTGATGCGCGTGTTCCGGGTGATTGCAGCCAACAAAGGCGTTGAGCGAGGCGATGCGGTGCACCAGGCCGTTTTCCAGCAGGAAATCCAGCGCGCGGTACACGGTAGGCGGCGCCGCGCGGCGACCGTCCTGCTCGCTGAGCACGCCCAGGATGTCGTAGGCGCCCAGCGGCTTGTGGCTTTGCCACACCAGCTCCAGCACCCGGCGACGCAAGGCAGTCAGGCGCAGGCCCTTCTGTGTGCACAGGGTATCGGCCTCCGACAGCGCGGTATGCACGCAGTGAGAGTGGTCGTGGGGACGGCTGGCAAGCGGTGTTTTAGGCATGAGCGGCGACAGATATTTGATAGAGACGTTATTATGTTACCCGTTCCTACGCCATTGAGTGGTCATCGTGTCCCGACTTTTTCCCGTTTTTGTCGTATTTGTCACCAGTTTGTTCATTACCGCTACCGCTCAGGCCGAGGTAAAGGTGCTGACCAGCATCAAGCCGTTGCAGTTGATTGCCGCGGCTGTGCAGGACGGCGTGGCGATTCCGGAGGTGCTGCTGCCGCCGGGTGCCTCGCCGCATAACTATGCCTTGCGCCCATCCGACGTACGGCGCGTGCAGTCGGTGGACCTGCTCTACTGGATTGGTCCGGATATGGAGAGCTTCCTGCCCCGCGTGCTCAAAGGTCGTACGGCGCCGACGGTCGCGGTACAAGACCTGCCGGGCATGAAACTGCGCCGTTTCGCCGAAGATAGCCATTCGCACGCCGACGATGCCGACGAACATGATCACGATCACCGTCCAGGCAGCCTGGATGCCCACCTGTGGCTGTCGACGGTCAACGCACGGGTGATCGCCGCGCGCATGGCGACTGACCTCAGCGCCGCCGATCCGGAAAATGCCGCGCGTTACCAGAGCAACGTGAAGGCCTTCGACGAGCGCCTGGACGCCCTGGACGCGCGCTTGAAAGCCCGCCTGGCGCCAATCGGCAACAAGCCTTACTTCGTGTTCCACGAAGCCTTTGATTATTTCGAAGAGGCCTACGGTCTCAAGCATGCCGGCGTGTTCAGCGTGGCCGCCGAGGTTCAGCCGGGTGCCCAGCATGTGGCGGCGATGCGCACGCGTCTGCAGGAAGTGGGCAAGACGTGCGTGTTCAGTGAGCCGCCGTTGCGTCCGCGGCTGGCTGAAACGCTGGTAGCCGGCCTGCCAGTGAAGCTGGCGGAGTTGGATGCGCTGGGTGGTTACACGCCGGCTACCGCTCAGGGTTACGAGCAGGTGCTGGAGAAGTTGGGGAATGACTTGGCGGGGTGCCTGGAGTCGCTCTGACCGCTGCACCGATCTCCTGTGGGAGCTGGCTTGCTCCCACAGTGACCGAGTCGATCTTTAAAGCGCGAACGGCAGGTGAACGGTGACCTGCTGACGCTGCGCCAGCCGGTGCTCGAACTCCGCCGGGTCGTGGATCAGCACATCCTGGCCTGCGAACGACTCAGCGGCGATCAGGCGAGACAGCCAGAAGCGTACACACGCTACCCGCAGCATGGTCGGCCACAGCTCCGCTTCCTTGGCCGTAAACGGTCGCAGGCCCGCATAGGCGCCCAGCAGTGCGCGCGCACGTTGCCCATCGATCACGCCGTCCGTGTCCGAACACCAGTCATTCAGCGCGATCGCCACGTCGTACAGCATCGGGCCCGAGCAGGCGTTGTAGAAGTCGATCAGGCCGGTCAGGTGCGTGCCTTCGAACATCGCATTGTCGCGGAACAGGTCGGCGTGAACGTTGGCGCGCGGCAGGGCAAGGATGTCGGCCTTGTGGGCTTCGATCTCGGTCAATGCCGCTTGCAGCAACTGCTGTTGTGCGTCGTTCAAGTGCGAAATCAGCTGCGCACCTTCGCTGAGCATCCAGTCCAGCCCGCGATCTGTCTTGCGCTCCAGCACCTTCTCGCCCTGCGTCGCCAGGTGCAGGTGGCCCAGCAGGTCACCGACCTGGGCGCAGTGCTGCGCATTGGCGTCCTTGATGTGCTTGCCGGCCAGGCGCGGTTGTAACAGCGCCGGTTTGCCTTTCAGCTCGCGCAACGCGACGCCGTCGGTGGTGCGCAAGGCGTAAGGCACCGGCAGGTCGGCGTCGTGGAGCACGTCGAGCAGCTCGATGAAGAATGGCATTTCTGCGACGGGGCCGCGTTCAACCAGGGTCAGGACGAATTCGCCCTGTTCCAGGCTGATAAAGAAATTGGTGTTTTCGCTACCAGCGGCAATCCCCTGGAAGTCAAGCAGGCGGCCGAGCCCGTAAGGGGCGAGAAAGGTTTCCAGCTCGGGCCGAGCCAGGGGGGTGAACACAGACATGGTTAAAACTGCCAGTACGGGCGCCGCAGTGCGCGGCGCCAATTTAAGTTAAGAAATCATTTCCATTCGAAGATCTTCCATGACGGGATCAGCATATCCGGCTGGTCAGAGCGGATGAAGTTCGCGTCGGTTCCGTCCGCGCGCACCAGGAAGTACGGTGGCGCACCCTTTACGGTCACCTTGATTGCGTACAGGAAACCGTTTTGGCGGTACTCCTGGATAGTCCGGTCGCCTTCCGTGCGAATGGTAACGTCCGGATCCCCGGAAGGGGCGCTGTCTGCCGCCATGGCAGCCATCGGAGCGAGTGCAATCAAGCCAGTCAACAGCAGGCGATTGAATGTACGCATGATAACCTTGTCCCTTTGTCGTCATTGGTCCGGCTATTCTAGCGCCTGACCCGCCGAAAAGGTTGATCCTGCTCATGAGCCAAGCCCCCCTCGTCCTGGTGGACGGTTCTTCTTATCTGTACCGCGCCTTCCACGCGCTGCCACCGCTGACCACCTCCAAAGGCCTGCCGACCGGTGCGGTCAAGGGCGTGTTGAACATGCTCAAAAGCCTGCGCAAGCAGTACCCGGACAGCCCGTTCGCGGTGGTGTTCGACGCCAAGGGTGGGACCTTTCGCGATGAGATGTACGCCGAATACAAGGCCAACCGCCCGAGCATGCCCGATGACATGCGCCTGCAAATCGAGCCTCTGCACCAGAGCGTGATCGCGCTGGGCTTCCCGTTGCTGTGCGTCGAAGGCGTCGAGGCCGATGACGTGATCGGCACGTTGGCCCGCAGCAGCGCGGCCGCCAGCCGCCCGGTGGTGATTTCTACCGGTGACAAGGACATGGCCCAGCTGGTGGACGGGCACATTACCTTGGTCAACACCATGACCGGTAGTTCGATGGACATCGAGGGCGTAAAGGAGAAATTCGGCGTCGCTCCGGAGCAGATCATCGACTATCTGGCGTTGATGGGCGATTCGTCCGACAACATTCCGGGCGTCCCGGGCATTGGTCCGAAGACCGCTTCCGGCCTGTTGGTAGGCGTGAATGGCGGCCTCAAAGAGCTGTATGAGCAGCTGGATATCGTGCCGACCCTGCCGATCCGTGGCGCCAAGACGTTGCCGGCCAAGCTCGAGGAGCACCGCGAGATGGCGTTCCTGTCCTATCAACTGGCAACGATCAAGGTCGATGTGCCGCTGGACGTGGGCCTGGATGATTTGCACCTGATCGAGCCGGATCGCGAAAAACTGCTGGAGCTGTACACCCTGCTGGAGTTCAAGAGCTGGATCGACGAGATTCAGCGCGATGCCAAGCGCGTGGAGCTCAAGGCTTCCGCCGACGTGGTGCCTGCCGCCGCTGATCTTCTCGAAGCGATGCCTGCGGCGCCCGTAGAAACGAACTACACCACGATCCTCGACCAGGCGACCTTCGACACCTGGTTGAAGAAGCTCAATGCTGCAAAATTGTTCGCGTTCGACACCGAGACCACCGGGATCGATGCCCAGCAAGCGCAGCTGGTCGGGGTGTCCTTCGCTGTAGAGCCTCACGAAGCTGCCTACATCCCGCTGACGCATTCCTACATCGGTGCGCCACAGCAACTGGACCGCGACACCGTGTTGCTGGCGTTGAAGCCACTGCTGGAGGACCCGACCAAGCTCAAGGTCGGCCAGCACGCCAAGTTCGACATGAACATCCTGGCCAACTGCGCCATCGGCGGCGACCCCGCCCAGGGCATTACCGTGCGAGGTATTGCCTTCGACACCATGCTTGAGTCCTACGTGCTGAACTCCACTGCGACCCGGCACGACATGGACAGCCTGGCGAAGAAGTACCTGGACTACGACACCGTCAGCTTCCAGGACATCGCCGGCAAGGGCGCCAAGCAGTTGACCTTCGACCAGATCCCGCTGGAGCAGGCGGGCCCTTATGCCGCCGAAGACGCCGACGTGACGCTGCGCTTGCATCGGGCCCTGCACGCGCAACTGGCGGCCATCCCGAGCCTGGCCAGTGTGCTGACGGATATCGAAATCCCGTTGGTGCCGGTGCTGGCGCGTATCGAGCGCCAGGGCGCGCTGGTGGACAAGGATCTGCTGGGCATCCAGAGCATTGAGCTGGGCGACAAGATGGTCGAGCTGGAACGCCAGGCGTTCGAGATTGCCGGTGAGGCGTTCAACCTGG
Organism: Pseudomonas sp. PS01298; assembly: GCF_029959745.1. Taxonomy (NCBI): domain Bacteria; kingdom Pseudomonadati; phylum Pseudomonadota; class Gammaproteobacteria; order Pseudomonadales; family Pseudomonadaceae; genus Pseudomonas; species Pseudomonas sp. PS01298. Next base: position 220,625 of record NZ_JASCPP010000001.1, read on the forward strand.
GATCGCCTAAGCAGCTCGGCGCGATTCTCTACGAGAAACTCGGCCTGCCGGTGCTGAAGAAGACCGGTAAGGGCCAGGCGTCCACGGCTGAAGAAGTGTTGGCCAAGTTGGCCGAAGATGACTTCCTGTTGCCCAAGGTCCTGATGCAGTACCGCAGCATGAGCAAGCTGAAAAGCACCTACACCGACCGTCTGCCAGAGCAGATCAACCCGCGTACCGGGCGCATTCACACGTCTTATCATCAGGCCGTGGCCGCGACCGGGCGTTTGTCGTCCAGCGACCCGAACCTGCAGAACATCCCCGTGCGCACCGCCGAAGGACGGCGGATCCGCCAGGCGTTTGTCGCGCCCAAGGGCTACAAACTGCTGGCGGCGGACTATTCGCAGATCGAACTGCGGATCATGGCGCACCTGTCCAAGGACGAGGGGCTGATGAATGCGTTCCGCAACGACCTGGACGTGCACACTGCGACGGCGGCTGAAGTGTTCAAGGTTGAACTGGCACAGGTCACGTCCAACCAGCGTCGCAGTGCCAAGGCGATCAACTTCGGCCTGATCTACGGCATGGGCGCGCAGAAGCTCGGCAAGGACATCGGCGTCGACACCAAGACCGCCAAGGCCTATATCGATGTGTACTTTGCCCGCTATCCGGGCGTGCGCGAGTACATGGAGCGCACGCGTGCCCAGGCTGCCGACCAGGGCTACGTGGAAACCTTCTTCGGTCGCCGGCTGTACCTGCCGGATATCAATTCCAACAAGCCCCAGGAGCGCGCGGCCGCCGAACGCACGGCGATCAACGCGCCGATGCAGGGCACGGCGGCAGACATCATCAAGAAGGCCATGGTGCTGGTGGATAACTGGCTGACCGAATCGGGCCTGGATGCCAAGGTCATCCTGCAGGTGCACGATGAATTGGTGCTGGAGGTGCGTGAGGACCTGGTGGCAGCCGTCAGCGAGAAGATCCGCGAGTACATGAGCGCGGCGGCGCAATTGGATGTGCCGTTGGTCGTGGACGTAGGCGTGGGCGATAACTGGGACGAGGCCCACTGATTTCGGGCCTTTGCCGCCACCCGAGGTGGTGGCAGAGTGCTTTAGTACAGAAAACGCCGTGGGTTATTACCAATAGTTTTTTGAACGTGCCGGAACTTAACCCATGAAATGCAACTCAGAGTTACTGAATGGGTGGTGAAGCCCTTCAATGCTCCTATGTTGTGTTAAGTGTTGGCAGATATCTGGACCCCGCCCTAGCGGTCCGGAACTTGAACCCCGAACTTCCCCTCCCCATACGAAGTCCGGGGTTTTTTTTGCCCGCAGAAAAGTTATTCCGTGAGTTCCGCGCCCTTGTCAGCCAATTCCATCCAGCCCGCCAGCACGGTGTAAGCCTCTTCGAGGCCCATGCGCTTGGGCGCCGAGAACAGCTGGATGGTGATCGCATCGCCCCAACCCTTACGGATTTCGGACTGCACCTTGAGCAGCGTGTTCTTGGCTGCGCCATAGGTGAGCTTGTCGGCCTTGGTCAGCAGGATGTGCATCGGCATGCCGCTGGCGACGGCCCAATCGAGCATCAGCAAATCGAAGTCGGTCATTGGATGACGGATGTCCATCATCAGGATCAAGCCTTTCAAACTCTCCCGGCCACCCAGGTAAGCCTCCAGGTGACGCTGCCAGTGCAGCTTCAGCGGGATAGGTACTTTTGCGTAACCGTAGCCCGGCAGGTCGACCAGACGCCGATCATCGTCTAGCTTGAAGAAATTGAGCAGCTGCGTGCGGCCCGGGGTTTTCGAGGTGCGCGCCAGGCTGGCATGGGTCAGGGTGTTCAGGGCGCTGGATTTGCCGGCGTTGGAACGACCGGCAAAGGCGACTTCAAAACCTTCGTCATCGGGGCATTGGTCAACTTTGGCGGCGCTGAGCATGAAGGTGGACTGTTGGCACAGGCCGAGGATGGGGTTCTTGAGTTGCATGAGATTTCCGATGTGGGCGGTGCCGAGAAAGGGTGCGGCAAGCGGTGTCGTTTCCGTTTCAGTAGCGCCAGTATATAATGCCGCAGATTTTGTGTGTGCTTTGTCCCAGCGAAGGATGAAGTTCACGGGAGCGAAAGACCTTCATTGCGCATTAGAACGCAAAACGCTCTCAAACCCTGAAAAGGTCGATGTATGACCAGATGGTTGCTCGCTTTCGGTGTCCTGATTCCGCTTTTCGGCGCTCAGGCTACACAGGATCCGGAAGCGGTGTACAACCGAGTTTGCGTGGCTTGCCATGCCGGCCAGCTGCCGAACGCCCCCAAGCGGGGTGACCAGGCAGCCTGGGCGCCAAGACTGGCGCAGGGCATGGACACGCTGGTGCAGCACGTAGACCAGGGTTTCAAGGCAATGCCGCCGCGTGGTTTGTGCATGGACTGCAGTACTGAGGATTACCAGGCCGTCATTGAGTTGATGGCGAGTAAACCCGGTAGATAACTCTTAAACCCTTAGCCGTAGTTGGATTAGCTGATGAACAAACTGATCGTGAGTCTGCTGTTGACCTTGGGCGTCACCGGTGTTGCCTTTGCTGCAGAGGGCCCCCTTAAAGGTGATGCCACTGCCGGCCAAGCGAAAGCTGCCGTGTGTGGTGCCTGCCATGGACCGGACGGTAACAGCCCGGCTCCGAACTTCCCCAAACTGGCCGGCCAGGGCGAACGTTACCTGACCAAGCAGATGCACGACATCAAGGATGGCAAGCGCACGGTACTGGAAATGACCGGCTTGCTGACCAACCTCAGCGACCAGGACCTGGCAGACATCGCGGCGTATTTTGCCAGCCAGAAAGGCAGTGTGGGAGCTGCCGATCCGAAATTGGTCGAAAAAGGCCAAGCATTGTTTCGCGGCGGCAAGCTCGCTGAAGACCAGCCTATCGGCGGCATGCCCGCCTGCAAGGCGTGCCACATTCCGGACGGCGGCGGCCTCGCCGCTGCAGGCTTTCCTCACCTGAGTGGCCAGCATGCTCAATACACGGCCAAGCAGCTGAAGGATTTCCGCGAAAAAGTGCGCTACATCGACGGCGATGCCGGCAACAAAATGATGACCGACATCGCGGCCAAGCTCTCGGACAAAGATATCGAAGCGCTGTCCAGCTACATTCAGGGTCTGCACTGATCAGCCTGGCAACGTTAACACTCGATTAATCCCGTGATGCAAGCATAAAAAGGGTGGCCCAGGCCGCCCTTTTTTGTGGCCGGTGCCGTTACACTAACGAACTCATGCCCGCGTAGACCTGTCACAACAAAGGTCGCGTGAGGCGACTTTATTTGTCCAGGAGTAAAGCATGCGTAATCTGATCCTCAGCGCCGCTCTCGTCACTGCCAGCCTCTTCGGCATGACCGCACAAGCTGCCGACGTGCCGCTTGAAGCCGGTAAAACCTACGTTGAATTGGCCAACCCTGTACCCGTGTCGGTACCCGGCAAGATCGAAGTGGTGGAGCTGTTCTGGTACGGCTGCCCGCATTGCTACGCGTTTGAACCGACCATCAACCCATGGGTTGAGAAGCTGCCTAAGGACGTGAACTTCAAGCGTATCCCCGCCATGTTCGGCGGCCCATGGGATGCTCACGGCCAACTGTTCCTGACCCTGGAAGCCATGGGTGTCGAGCACAAGGTGCATAACGCGGTATTCGACGCGATCCAGAAACAAGGCAAGCGCCTGACCAAGCCGGACGAAATGGCTGACTTCGTTGCCACCCAGGGTGTCGACAAGGACAAGTTCCTCGCCACCTTCAACTCCTTCGCCATCCAGGGCCAGATCAAGCAGGCCAAGGAACTCGCGCAGAAGTATGGTGTGCAAGGCGTACCGACCATGATCGTCAACGGCAAATACCGCTTCGACCTGGGCACTACCGGTGGTCCTGAACAGACCCTCAACGTTGCCGACCAGCTGATCGCCAAAGAGCGCGCAGCCAAGTAAGGGGCCCGCCATGCGCCGCTGGGGTACCGAACGCGTTGTTGGCCTGCATGACCCGCAGGTCAACGAACATCACCTGGAATCCACAGGCCTGCCGGCAGACAGCCGCTTGCGCCTGCTCAGCTTCAATATCCAGGTGGGGATCAGTACCGAGAAATACCGGCACTACCTGACCCGTGGCTGGCAGCACCTGCTGCCGCACAATGGGCGTGCCGGCAACCTGCAGAAGATCGGCAACCTGTTGCATGACTTCGATCTGGTTGCCCTGCAGGAAGCCGACGGTGGCAGCATGCGCTCCAGCTACATCAACCAGGTCGAGCACCTGGCCCAGCTCGGTGCCTTCCCCTACTGGTATCAGCAACTCAACCGCAACCTGGGGCGCCTGGCGCAGCACAGCAATGGCGTGCTCAGTCGCTTGAAACCATCCGCCATCGAAGATCATCCGCTGCCGGGCCCCAAGGGGCGCGGGGCGATTCTCGTGCGTTTTGGCGAAGGGCCTGAGGCCTTGGTGGTGGTGATGATGCACCTGGCGTTGGGTGCACGCACTCGCACGATGCAGCTGGCCTACATCCGCGAGTTGATTGGCAATTACAAACACCAGGTGTTGATGGGTGACATGAACACCCATGCCAACGACCTGCTACAGAATTCTCCGTTGCGCGACCTTGGGCTACTGGCACCGCAAGCCGAAGCCACGTTCCCCAGCTGGCGCCCGCAACGCTGTCTTGACCATATCCTGCTCAGCCCGACCCTCACGCTGGAAAGCGTGAAGGTGCTGGCGCAGCCCATCTCCGATCACCTGCCGGTCGCGGTAGAGATTCGTCTGCCGGGTTCGCTCACGGCTGATGCATTGCCCGCGTTGAGCCCCGGCCCTCGCGGACCCCTTGCATGAGCGACGACGCCCAGCGCTGGAAAGAAAAATACCTGAAGAGTATCGAGCAACAAGAAAAGCTCGAACGCCGCTGGGCTGCGCGCCTCGACCTGTTGCGCCGTGGGCTGGTGCGCAGCACGCTGGCCGCTGAAGGCACCGACCGTGCGGTCGATCAATGCATGAAGGAAATGCGCGACGTTGTCCGTAGTGATGATATGGACGCGGCCCTCGCGGCCTTGCTGCCGCGCCTGGAAAAAGCCGTGCTGGATTCGGAGCAGCGCCGCGAAACCCGGGTGGACCAGATGAGCACTGCGCTGACCTCCCTGGTCGCGCAGTTGCAAAAGCTGCCACTGCCGCGTGAGGTCGCACGCCCGCTGAAGACCTTCGCCAAGCAGTTGGACGGGCGTGTCAGCCAGGCCCGTGAGATCCCCTTGCTGCTCAGCGAGTTGAGCAACTTGCAAGGGCAGGCGCTGGATAATCTGGAACCGGACGGCGAGACCACGCGCTCAGGTCCCGGGTTGTTGCAGCGCCTGTTCGGCGCCAAGGAGACGGCCAACGAAGCGGTGGCCAGTGAGCCGGCCCCGCCGCCTGTTGCAGCCAAGCCGGTCTCCGTGGCTCAGGAGCCCGAGCAATCCGAGGAACTCACCCAGGCCTTGCGGGCTTTTGCGCCACAGCCGCAAGAGGCGGTTGCCCCGCCCCCTGAACCCGTCGCGCCGGCCAGCGTTGTCGAGGCGCCCAGTGAGACGTTGGCCTTCGAGGCCCCGCCTGCGGTGGCGCCCGTTGACGTGCCCGCAGTATCCAGGGTGCCCGAGTCGCAGAGCGAAGAACCCGCTCCCGAAAGCGCCCTCGCGGCTTTTATCGACGTGCCATCGGATGAGGTCGAGGCGCCGGACGAAACCACTATCGGCAGTCTGTCGCTGCCGCCTGTGCTGGAGCCCGACGAGCCCGATCCCGACGAGTTGCAAGCGGATGCCGCCTATTCCCTGCCGGACTCGCCGGAGCCGTCCTACAGCTCCGTCGCCAAACATATTGAAGACACCCTGCTCGGCCTGCTCGAAGACCTGTCCTTGCCCGAGCGCCACAGGCCCCAGGCCGAAGCCATGCGTGAGCGCCTGGCCCACGGCCTGAACTGGTACGAACTGCTACCGATTCTCGATGATCTGGCCGTGCTGATGCTGGCGATCACCGACAGCGGCCAGCATGAGTTCGAGGCGTACCTCAAGCAGCTCAACGAGCGCCTCGAAGCCTTCCAGGGGCATTTGCAGGTCGCCAGCGACGGGCATGCGGACAGCCGATCCGCTGCCCGCGAGCTGGACACGCAGATTCGCGAACAGGTCGACGGCTTGCAAAGCAGTGTGCAGGACGCCGCCGACCTCGACAGCCTCAAGCACGTGCTGGAAAGCCACCTCGAAGGCTTGCTCGGCACCATGGACGAGCACCAGCAGCAACGCGACCAGCGCGAGCAGGAAGTGGCCGCGCGCTTGAAAGGGCTGGCCGAGCGGGTCGCTAATATGGAGCAGGAGGCCCAGGGCTATCGCGAACACCTGGAGGTGCAACGCCAGAAGGCCTTGATCGATCCACTCACCGGCCTGCCTAACCGCGCAGCCTGGAGCGAGCGCCTCGATCTGGAGGTCAACCTCTGGCACCAGCGCGGCAACAGCCTGTCGTTGGCGATGCTCGACCTGGATCACTTCAAGCGCATCAACGATGGCTACGGCCATCTGGCCGGCGACAAGGTGCTGAAGATCATCGCCAACGTGCTGCGCAAGCGCCTGCGGCCGAACGATTTTATCGCACGCTTTGGCGGAGAAGAGTTTGTGTTGCTGATGCCGGACTCCTCATTGGCAGAGGCCGTGGCGGCAGGTGATGCGTTGCGCGCAGCGATTGAGGCGTGCCCGTTTCACTTCAAGGGCGAGCCGGTGACGATCACCGTGTCCATGGGCGTCGCGCAGTTCCAGGCGGGCGAGCGCAGTGACCTGGCCCTCAAGCGTGCGGATGCGGCGTTGTACCGGGCCAAGGCTGCGGGACGCAACCAGGTGCAGGCGGCGTAAAAGATGTTCCATTTTGTAATTTGACCGCCGAGCCACAAACGGTACGTTACACTGTTGCATTATCGTCTTCAGCGTAATGCCTTCTGCCATGAAATCCCTGTACTTCGCCTTTTTGTTCCTTTTACTCGCGGGCTGCGCCAGTGGCCCGCGCCTGGACACCACTCACCCCTCGGTGAACCACGATAACCGCGTGCAGTTCGTGGTTGTCCACTACACCTCGACCAACCTTGAACGCTCCCTGGCACTGCTCACCCACGGCCAGGTCAGCAGCCATTACCTGATCGGCGATGACGCCTCTGCCACCATCTACAAGCTGGTCGACGAGAGCCAGCGCGCATGGCATGCCGGGGAAAGCGAGTGGATGGGCCGGACCTGGCTCAATTCCAGTTCAATCGGTATTGAAATCGTGAACCCTGGCTACAAGGACACACCGACCGGTCGCCTGTGGTACCCCTACTCCGAAGCCCAGGTGAAATCGCTGGTGGTGTTGCTCAAGGACATCAGCAAGCGCAATGGCATCGACCCCAAGAACATCATTGGCCACAGCGACATCGCGCCGCTGCGCAAGCTGGATCCGGGTCCGCTGTTCCCGTGGAAGCGACTCGCCGCTGAAGGGTTGGGGGTCTGGCCGGACGCGCAGGCTGTTGCCCGATTCCAGGTGCAGTACGCCGCGGATCTACCAAGTATCACGTGGTTCCAGGAAGAGCTCGCGCGCCTGGGCTACCAGACACCGCAGACCGGCGAGCTGGATGTCGCCACGCGGCATGTGATCGCGGCATTCCAGATGCACTTCCGGCCATCGCTGTTTGATGGCACACCGGACGCCGAAAGTGCTGCGATCCTGCGGGCCTTGAACCGCAGTTAAGGTGGTAACCGATTCAAAAAAGTGGGAGCGGGTTTGTTCGCGAAGGCAGTGTGTCAGTCATCAAATGCATGGACTGATCCACCGCCTTCGCGGGCAAGCCCGCTCCCACTTTTTTTGCCGTGACCGGACAGGTTACAGCGGCAACGCCATGTAGAACTGTGTGCCCTGCCCTGGCCGCGAGTACACGCCCATGCGGCCACCGTGCAGTTGCACGATTTCTTTGCACAGCGCCAACCCCAGGCCGGCGCCGCCTTTCTTGCGGCCCACCTGTACGAACGGTTCGAAGATCCGCCCTTGCTGCCCGTAGGCGATGCCTTCGCCGTTGTCCTCGACACTGATTATTACCCGCTCACCGTGGCGACGTGCCTGCAGGCGGATCTGCCCGCCTTCGGCGGTGTGGCGCAGGGCGTTGCCGAGCAGGTTGTCGAGTACGCGCTCCAGTTGTGCCTGGTCGGCATACAAGCGCGGCAGGTCGGACTGGGCTTCTACCAGCAGTTCGATGCGTTGCGCGTTGGCCGGTTCGACGAAGCGCGCACGCGCATGTTCAAGCAAGTCGGTGACATCGCACGCGCCCAGGGTGAGTTTTTGCAGGCCGTTCTGGTAGCGCGAAAAGTTGAGCAAGTCGTTGATCAGCTGCATCAGGCGCTGCATTTCTTCATTGACCGTATCCAGCAGGTCCGCTTCGCGCGAATCCGCCGGAAATTTCGCGCGCTCGCGGAACAGGCCGAACGCCATGTGCATGCCGGTCACCGGCGTGCGCAGCTCGTGGGAGGCGCGCAACACGAACTCGCTGCGCACGCGTTCGAAGGCGCGTTGTTCGGTGACGTCATGCAACACCATCACGGCACCGAGGATATGCCCCTGGGTATGGCTGACGGGCGTCAGGCTATAGGTCAGCAGGCGCAGCTCGCCTTCGACTTCCACTTCCAGGTCGTCCGGAGCGCGCTCCAGGTTGCCCCCACGCAGCACCAATTGCAGTTGTTCATCCAGTTCCGGGCGCACCAGAGCTTCACCCAGGCCTTGGCCGAGGCGTTCTTCATCCCAGCCCAATTGGCGCTGGGCGACGGGGTTGAGGTGCTCCAGGCGGCCCTGGCGATCGATCATCAGCAGGCCATCGTCGATGCTGTCGAGCACGGCTTGCAGGCGTTGCTGGCCGGCCAGCAGTTCATCGACGTTGGTTGCCTGATGCTGGCGCAGGGCTTCGGCCATGATGCCGAAGCGACGGGTCAGCTGGTTCATCTCTGCCGCCGATGAGATCGGCAGCGTCACTTCGAAATCGCCCTGCCCGATCTTGTCCGCCGCCTTGGCCAGCGCTTCGATCGGCCCGCCAAATCGCCGGGCAATGCCATGCGCGGTCACAAATCCGATGATCAATACCGCAAGCCCCACCAGCCCCAGTAGACCTGCGATCAATAGCGCCCGCTCACGGGACTTATGCTCGCTGTTGCTGATGTTTTCCAGCGCTTGCTTGTGCTCGTTGATCAGGCCGTTACGCAGCTCATTGAAGGTTTCGGTGAGCTTTTCCTTGGTACCCGGCGGTGGTTCTGCTTGCTGGGATTGGTCAAATGCCTCCAGCAATGCCTGGTACTGGCCTCGTGCCTGGCTGAATCCGGTCCCGTGGCCGTCGCGCTGTTCATGGGCGATACCTTGGTCCAGCAAGTCGAAATAGCGCTGTTTGGAGGCTTGCAGGGCCTCCGGGTCCGGCGGCTCTTCGAGCATCATGATCAACTGGTCGCCCAGGCTCTGGCGCAGCTTGAGGCCCAGGTCCAGGGTGATGAAATTGCTGCGAATCAACGACTCCTGGGTCTTGGCCATTTGCATGACGCTCACCAGACCCAGGATCAAACCCAGCAGGGCGACGGTAATCAGCGCAGAAATACTCAGGAACAAACGAGTGCGCAGTTTCATCGCTAGCTTCATAGAGTGCTCACAGGTTGTACTGTTTGCGTTTGCGGTACAGGGTCGAGGCGTCGATACCCAGGGTGCGCGCGGCCTGGTCCAGGGTGTCGCTGGTGGCTAGGACGGCGCCGATGTGGGCCTTCTCCAGCTCGTCCAGGCTCAGTGCCGCGCCGATACGCGGCGCATTGTTGGTCGGCTGCTCGGCCATGCCGAGGTGGCTGATTTCAACTTTTTCCTGTGGGCAGATAATGCTGGCGCGCTCGACCACGTTGCGCAACTCACGGATATTGCCCGGCCAGCGATAGTTCAACAGCGCCTCACGCGCTTCATCGCTGAAACCGCGCGCCGGCCGTGCGTATTCCTTGACGAAGCGTGCCAGGAAACGGTCGGCCAGGGTCAGGATGTCCTCGCTGCGCTCGCGCAGCGGCGGCAGGTGCAAGGTGATCACATTGAGGCGGTAGAGCAAGTCTTCACGGAAGCGGCCGTCGCGCACCATGTCTTCCAGGTTCAGGTTGGTGGCCGCCAGGATCCGCACGTCAGCACGGCGGGTGACCGGGTCGCCCACGCGCTCGTATTCCTTGTCCTGGATAAAACGCAGCAACTTGGGTTGCAAGGTGAGGGGGAAATCGCCGATCTCGTCGAGAAACAGCGTGCCGCCGTCTGCCTGGTTGACGCGGCCCAAGGTGCTTTCACTGGCACCGGTAAACGCACCCCGGCTATGGCCGAACAGCTCGCTCTCCATCAACTCTGCCGTCAGCGAAGGGCAGTTGATGGTCACGCAGGACTTCTTCGACCGCTTGCTCCAGCCGTGAATGGCCCGGGCCAGCTCGCCTTTACCGGTACCCGACTCGCCGAGAATCAGGATGTTGGCATCTGTGCCGGCCACCTGGCGCGCGGTTTCCAGTACCACCATCATCGAGGGGCTGTGGGAATCGAGGCCGTCTTTGGGCTGGCGCACTGCGCCTTCCAATGCTTCCAGGCGTGCAGAGAGTTGGCGCACTTCCAGTTGCTTGGCGGTGGCCAGGCGTAATTGGTCGGGGCTGCAGGGCTTGACCAGATAATCGGCCGCACCCGCCTGGATCGCGTCCACGGCGGTATCCACTGCCGAATGGGCGGTCACGATGACCACGCGCATCCACGGTGCTTGTATGCGCATTTGGGCCAAGACATCCAGGCCGTTGTCTTCGCCCAGGCGCAGGTCGAGGAAGCACAGGTCGAATACCTGGCGCTGCATCAAGGTATCGGCTTGGGCGGCGCTGTTGGCGGTGGCCACGGTGTAGCCTTCATCTTCCAGGCAATAACGGAAGGTGCGGAGGATCGCGGATTCGTCATCCACTAAAAGAATGCGGCCTTGAAGTTCCTTGGCTGATTCCATCTGTCCCGCGCTCCTTAACTATGAATGATGGTGTTTAGTCCCGGAATAATCGGGCAAGTTGCATGGTCTATTCTGATCGATAATAGGCAGCATCGTGCAGCTATCTGCGCGGTGTCCTACAAAGCCTTGCCTGATGGCGTTTTCATGCCGTCTTGCCCCTTCGGCAACACTCCCTCTGCTTTCTATCCCTCGACCCGACCACTGACCATCGTGCATTTCGCACGGCGCACAGGGGGGCATCGTGCAGGATGCTAGGCGATTGCCCTAACGCATATATTTAACTTATTGATTTTATTGAGTTTTTTTTTGCAAAAAAGCTGGCATGCGCTCTGCAATAGCTATCCCAACGAATAATCAGAATGCGGGAGAAATGCAGCATGACTCGCCAAAGCCTCAACCAACTGCGTGTATCGCCACTGCGCTTGCAACAAGGTCTGTTTGCCAGCCTGGCCTTGATGGTCACGCTGATTGCAGGCCAGCAGTTTCAGCATTGGCAGCAGAGTCAGCAGCAGACCCCGCAATTCGAACGTCCGGTGATGACCCAGACGCATTTTCGATCCGTCGGTAGCGTGACTGCCGATGTGACAGCCCCGCAATTGCGCGTAGCCGACCAGGATTCAACCCTGGGCGAGCTGCCAACCCAAGAGCGTTGGGTGTTCTAGGCAAGAACGTCGGGGGCTCGTTTTGAGCGTCCGTACCGCACTACCGCTGTTACCTCTAAAAGAAGCGTAAGGAGAATCACCATGTTGAGTTGGGCAATCACATTTCTGATCATCGCCATTGTGGCTGCAGTCCTGGGCTTCGGTGGTATCGCGGGCACCGCCACGGGTATCGCCAAGATTCTCTTTGTCGTCTTCCTGGTGATGTTCATCGCTTCGTTCTTCTTTGGTCGTCGCGGCCGAGGCTGAACATGACCACTTCCTTTAAAGCCATGGCTGCCGCCCTGCTCCTGGGCGGCAGCGGCCTGGCGATGGCCGCCAATGACGGTCAATCCCGGGCCAACGAACTGCTCAGCGCGGACCCGCAATACCGTGAGACCTGGCAAAGCGTGGTGAAGAAAGAAGAGCGCCTGCCTGAATGGGTGATGAACCTTTCAGGCACGGCCGAACAAATGAATGCCGTGGAAGAAGATGGCGACAAGTACTTGGTCGGTCCGCTCTGTGAAACCGCAGACACATGCCTGAACAAGCGCCTGATCGTTGCCTTCAGCTTCGACAAGGATGATGCCTACGCCATGTTGGTCGAAGTCCCTGCCGGCTTGCCGGCGGACAAGTCGCCGACTCGGCACGCCGATTACCGGTTTATCGGTAAGCCGGATGAAGGCATGCAGAAGCTGCTGATGGAACAGCTGAAGAAAGATCCGAATTGGTACTAGGTTCCGTCTGACGCGCTTGTCGTCTGCGGGATCAGCGTCCATAGAAAGAAGCCCCTCGCTTCTTTCTGTCTGCCTCACTCGCCACGGGTGAGGCATGACCAGGGGGCCGGGTTGCTCTGATCAATCGAGATCGGCGTGACCTACGGGTACAGGGAGTGCCTGCGCAAGGGCCGGGTCAGGCGAAAAGCTGCGACGCAGGTTCACAAGTCCTCAAGCTTGCTGAACTTGCGGCGGGCTTACGCTGCTGACTTCCCTCCTCATACCGCTCATAGCCGAGAATTTCCTTTCTGCCTGCACTTAACCATTACTTGGTGTGTACGAGCGACCATCTATCGAGAAAGTTTTGCCCTCGCTATAGGACATTTCTGACACGACGCCCATGAATTTCCAGGCATTTTTGCCAATGGCCTGAAGTCGTCCTGAATCTCTGAGCGAGCCTGAATTGGCCGGTTCACGGCATGTTCACCTGCCAAAATGTCGCATTTGAACTGACCGATCAGACAGTTATTATGAAAAAAAGCCATGCCGATTCGGCATAGGGTAGGCGTTTACGGCATTAGACGTCGCCCCCTTGCATCGGAATAGTTGCGCCTTTTTTCGCCTGCCAGTAAGCCATTTCGGCCACGCTGCGGTGACCTTCCATGGAGGCAGATGCACACACTTTTTCGCTCTCGAGCGTTCCAGCTGGCGCATTTGCCTTAAGTCCACTTGAAGTAAGGGTAATGACATGAAGAAGGCAAAGCTAAGCCTCGCCTGGCAGATCCTCATCGGTTTGGTGCTGGGGATTGCAATCGGTGCAGTGCTCAACCATTTCAGTGCTGAAAAGGCCTGGTGGATCAGCAATGTGTTGCAGCCAGCGGGCGATATCTTTATCCGCCTGATCAAGATGATCGTGATCCCGATTGTGATTTCTTCGCTGATCGTCGGCATTGCCGGGGTCGGTGACGCGAAAAAGCTCGGGCGTATCGGTGTCAAAACCATCCTTTACTTTGAAGTGGTCACCACCATCGCCATCGTGGTCGGCCTGTTGCTGGCCAACCTGTTCCACCCCGGTGCCGGTATCGACATGAGTACCCTGGGCACCGTCGATATCTCCAAGTACACCGCCACCGCTGCCGAAGTGCAGCATGAGCATGCGTTTATCCAGACCATCCTCAACCTGATCCCGTCGAACATCTTCGCCGCCGTCGCCCGTGGCGAAATGCTGCCGATCATCTTCTTCTCCGTGCTGTTCGGCCTCGGTTTGTCGAGCCTCAAGCCGGAGCTGCGCGAGCCGCTGGTGACCATGTTCCAGGGCGTGTCCGAGAGCATGTTCAAAGTCACCCACATGATCATGAAATACGCCCCTATCGGTGTATTCGCGCTGATCGCGGTGACTGTCGCCAACTTCGGCTTCGCCTCCCTGCTGCCGCTGGCCAAGCTGGTGATCCTGGTTTACGTGGCCATCCTGTTCTTCGCCTTCGCGGTGCTGGGCTTGATCGCACGCCTGTTCGGCTTTTCGATCCTCAAGCTGATGCGTATCTTCAAGGATGAGCTGGTGCTGGCCTACTCCACCGCCAGCTCCGAAACCGTGCTGCCACGGGTGATCGAGAAGATGGAAGCCTACGGCGCGCCGAAGGCTATCTGCAGCTTCGTAGTACCGACCGGCTACTCGTTCAACCTGGATGGCTCGACCCTGTACCAGAGCATCGCGGCGATCTTTATCGCCCAGCTGTATGGCATCGACCTGTCGATCGGCCAGCAACTGATGCTGGTGCTGACCCTGATGGTCACTTCCAAAGGCATCGCCGGCGTGCCGGGCGTGTCCTTTGTGGTCCTGCTGGCCACCCTGGGCAGCGTGGGTATTCCGCTGGAAGGCTTGGCGTTCATCGCCGGTGTCGACCGCATCATGGACATGGCGCGCACCGCGCTCAACGTGATCGGCAACGCGCTGGCTGTGCTGGTGATCTCGCGTTGGGAAGGCATGTACGACGACGCCAAGGGCGAGCGCTACTGGAACTCCCTGCCGCACTGGCGCAGCAAGCAGGCGCTGCCGGCCGGCGAGACCAGCCGCGGCTGATGCTGGCGTGATCTGAACAAACCCCGGGAAATCCGGGGTTTGTCGTTTCTGCCAGCCCCGCTATCATTCGCCCCATCTTTCGGGGGATTCAACTGATGCTCAATGGCCTGTGGCTTGGCTTCTTTGTCGTGGCAATGGTGTCAGCACTGGCGCAATGGCTGGTCGGCGGTAACGCCGGGATTTTTGCAGCGATGGTGGAAAGTATTTTCGCCATGGCCAAATTGTCGGTGGAAGTGATGGTGCTGCTGTTCGGCACGCTCACGTTGTGGCTGGGCTTTCTGCGCATCGCCGAAAAAGCCGGGATCGTCGACTGGCTGGCCAAGGCCCTCGGCCCACTGTTTCGTCGCCTGATGCCGGAGGTGCCTGCCGGTCACCCTGCCATCGGCCTGATCACGCTCAACTTCGCCGCCAATGGCCTGGGCCTGGACAACGCCGCGACGCCCATCGGCCTCAAGGCCATGAAGGCGCTGCAGGAACTCAACCCCATCCCCAACACCGCGAGCAACGCGCAGATCCTGTTCCTGGTGCTCAACGCGTCCTCGCTGACGCTGTTGCCGGTGACGATCTTCATGTACCGCGCCCAGCAAGGCGCCGCGGACCCGACGCTGGTGTTCCTGCCGATCCTGCTGGCGACCAGCGCGTCGACCCTGGTGGGCCTGCTGTCGGTGGCGGTGATGCAGCGGCTGCGGCTGTGGGACCCGGTGGTGCTGGCGTACCTGATTCCGGGCGCGCTGGTGCTGGGCGGTTTCATGGCGCTGCTGGCGACATTGTCTGCCACCGCGTTGGCGGGGTTGTCGTCGATCCTCGGTAACCTCACGTTGTTCGGCCTGATCATGCTGTTTCTGGTGATCGGCGCGTTGCGCAAGGTCAAGGTGTACGAGGCGTTTGTCGAAGGCGCCAAAGAAGGCTTCGACGTCGCCAAGAACCTGCTGCCGTATTTGGTGGCGATGCTGTGCGCCGTGGGCGTGCTGCGCGCTTCCGGGGCGTTGGATTTCGGCCTGGAAGGCATTCGTCATCTGGTCGCCTGGACCGGTATGGACACACGCTTTGTCGACGCGTTGCCGACGGCGATGGTCAAGCCGTTCTCAGGCAGCGCCGCACGGGCGATGCTGATCGAGACCATGCAGACACAGGGCGTGGACAGCTTCCCGGCGTTGGTGGCGGCGACGATTCAGGGCAGTACCGAGACCACCTTCTATGTGCTGGCGGTGTACTTCGGCTCGGTCGGCATCCAGCGCGCGCGGCATGCGGTGGGGTGTGCGTTGCTGGCGGAGTTGGCCGGCGTGGTGGCGGCGATTGCGGTGTGCTACTGGTTCTTTGGCTGATACCGCTATCGCAGGCCGGCTCCCACTCAGAATGTATTCACCGTTCAAATGTGGGAGCGGGCTTGCCCGCGAAGAGGTCCTCAGCGTTTAGGGGCTGCATTGCCCTGCTGCACCACCCAATCCACCACCTGCTTGTTCAACTGATCCCCCGCCTGCCCAAACCCGGCCACCACCGCCGACACCTTGGTGTCGCTTACCGGCTGGTGAATCTCAAAGCGGCGGCTGGCAATAATGCGCTGGTCACTGCCGCGTACCAGGCGTGCGTCGAGGCGTATCACCACCTCCACCGCACTGCCGCGATATTCACTCTGGAACGCCAGCAATTGCCCGCCCAACTCATAGTCGGACTGCAAGTTGGTGTCGTCGGTACTCAGCAGCGTCACTCGGCCATCCCGCTGGAAACCATCCATGAAGCGATTGCGCAGCAGCACCGGCGACGGATCGCTCCAGCGTGAGTTGGCGTAGCTGCTGATCAGGTCACCATTGGGCACCACGGCAATGCGTGGGCTGTCGAGGAATTCGCTGGTCTGCGGCTTGTTCACGCGCAGCGACCAGCTCACCGGGGTGCCCTGGCTCGCGGTCTGGCTCGAGGCCAGGCGGTACACGTCCGAAGGGTCGGCCTTGGGCAATATCGAGCATGCGCTGACCAGCGCCAGGGCCACGGGAATGATCAGTTGGTAAGCACGCTTCATGGCGTGAACTCCTTGTTCTTGTCGCTGCCCAGCAGGTAGCCGCTGGGGTTGGCTTCCAGGCGGCGAGAAATGGCACGCAGCGAGCCTAGGGTCTCACGCAGTTCGCGCACGGCCGGCGCCAGTTCGTTGAGGCCCTGCATGCCGCTGTTCACCGAGTCCTTGTTGTTGGTCAGCAAGGTGTTGATGGTCGCGGTGCTTTGCTCCAGGGATTTCATCGCCTGCTCGGCGCTGCCGAAGGCCTGTTTGCCTTGGTCGTTGAGCAGGCCGTTGGCGTTGCGCATCAGCGTGGTGGTTTGCTCGAGCGCGGCGCTGGCCTGCTTGCTCACCTGCATCAGTTGCTGCATCACCACCTTGATATCGCCGCGCTGGTCGGCGATGGCGCCGGTGGTTTGCTGCAGATTGTCCAGGGTGTTGCTCAGGCGTTCGACGTTTTCCCGCGAGAACATGTGGTTGGCGTTGTGCAGCAGCAGGTTGATGCTGGTCATCAGGTCGTTGCTGTTATTCAGCAGGCGGGCAATCGGCGATGGCGAAGCGATAATCTCCGGCAGGTTGCCGTCCTTGCCCTTGAGTTCCGGGCTTTGTGGCGTGCCCCCGCTGAGCTGGATGATCGAGGTGCCGGTGATGCCGGTCAGGGCGAGCTTGGCCTGCGTGTCTTCCTTGATCGGCGTCTGGCCGGCCAGGCGGATGCGCGCCAGCACCCGGCGTGGGTCGTTGGGGTCCAGGCGCAGGCTGATCACATCGCCGACCTTGATCCCGCTGTATTGCACCGAACTGCCCTGGGACAGGCCGCTGACCGCCTCGTTGAAGATCACTTCGTAATCCTGGAAGGCCGTATCGACGCTGGACTTGGCCAGCCACAGGCCGAACAGCATCGCGCCGACCACCACGATCACGCTGAACAGACCGATCATCACATGATGGGCTCGGGTTTCCATGTCATACCTCGTTGAGCGGTTGAGCGGCATCCAATGCCGCGCGGCCCCGGGGGCCGTGGAAGTATTCGTGAATCCAGGCGTCGTCCGTTTCCGAGACGACATCGATGGCATCGGCCACCAGCACTTTCTTCTGCGCCAGCACCGCCACGCGGTCGGTGATGGTGTACAGCGTGTCGAGGTCATGGGTGACCAGGAACACGCTCAGGCCCAGCGCATCGCGCAGGGTCAGGATCAGTTGGTCGAATTGCGCCGCGCCGATCGGATCGAGGCCGGCGGTGGGTTCGTCGAGAAACAGGATGTCCGGGTCCAGCGCCAGCGCGCGGGCCAGGGCGGCGCGCTTGATCATGCCGCCGGACAGCGACGCCGGGTATTTGTCGGCCGCCGACAGCGGCAGCCCGGCCAGGGCCAGCTTGACGGCAGCCAGGTGCTCGGCGTCGGCGCGGCTGAGGCCGGCGTGTTCGATCAACGGCAGCGCGACATTCTCGGTCACGGTCAGCGAGGAAAACAGCGCGCCCTTCTGGAACAGCACACCGAAGCGCCGTTCCACCTTCGAGCGCTCGTGTTCCGACAAGCTCGGCAGGTTCTTGCCGAATACCCGCACCTCGCCCGCGCTGGGGCGCCGCAGGCCGACGATGCTGCGCAAGAGCACCGACTTGCCGCTGCCGGAGCCGCCGACCACCGCGAGGATCTCGCCCTTGTACAAATCCAGGTCGAGGTTCTCGTGCACGCTCTGTTTGCCAAAGCGATTGCACAGGCCACGCACCTCAATCACCGCCTCGGCGGGCGCACGGTGTAGACGACTCACCAGCCCATCTCCATGAAGAACAGCGCGGCGACCGCATCCAGCACGATCACCACAAAGATCGATTGCACCACGCTGGAGGTGGTGTGGGCGCCGACCGATTCGGCGCTGCCGCTGACCTTGAAGCCTTCCAGGCAACCGATGGCGGCAATCAGGAAGGCGAAGATCGGCGCCTTGACCATACCCACCAGGAAGTGCTGTACGCCAATGTCCGATTGCAGCAGCGAGAGGAACATCGCCGGCGAAATATCCAGGGCCACCGCGCACACCACGCCGCCGCCGACGATGCCCGAGAGCATTGCCAGGAACGTCAGCATCGGCAGCGCCACCAGCAGCGCCAGTACCCGTGGCAACACCAGCAGCTCCATTGGGTCGAGGCCGAGGGTGCGGATCGCATCGATTTCCTCGTTGGCCTTCATCGAGCCGATTTGTGCGGTAAAGGCACTGGCGGTGCGGCCGGCAATCAGGATCGCGGTGAGCAGCACGCCGAATTCGCGCAGGAACGAGAACGCCACCAGGTCCACGGTGAAAATCGTCGCGCCAAAACTCTTGAGGACCGTGGCCCCAAGGAACGCCACCACGGCGCCGACCAGAAAGGTGAGCAAGGCGACGATGGGGGCGGCGTCGAGGCCGACCTGTTCGAGGTGCGCAACCATCGGCGTCAGGCGCCAGCGCTTGGGCCGGAAGATGCCGCGGGCGAAGGTTTCGAGGATCAGGCCGATGAAGCCCAGCAGTTTCTTGCTGTCCTGCCAGACGGTGTCCACCGCGCGCCCGATACGCGCCAGCACCTGGATGCCGGCGGTTTCTTCCGGGGCTTTGTCTGGCACACAAAAGTCATTGAGGGAGCGGTAGACGGTCTTGAGCAGCGCGCGGTCGGCAGCGCTCAGGCTGCAGTCGGTCTGTTCGGCGGATTGCTCGATGCGGTCGGGCCCCAGCAGCTCCACCAGCAGCGAGGCACCGGCAGTATCCAGGGCGCCGAGGCCGTTGAGGTCGATGCGCGCGCCGGCGTCGTATTGGCCGTCGAGTTTGTCGGAAAGCTTTTTCAGGCTGGCGTAGTGGGCAAGCGTCCAGTCCCCCGTAATCCTGAGTAACGGAGGGGCGGTAGACGTATCGAGATGGGCGGCGCCGGCCGTTGTGCTGCTGGTCATAAGCTCCGAGCTTGTCTGGCTATCCACAATTGCTACGTAATAGCACGAACCGGCCTACTTTGGGTTGTCCGTTTGTGCTGCGTCCGCCACTTTGAAGCGCAGGACGCCGATCACTTGCCCGTCCTCGGTCAGCACCTGCACTTGCCAGCGGCCTACCGCGTCAGCCGGGAAATTCTGCTTGTGGGTCCAGGCGCGATAGCCTTCCTTGCGCCCGCCGTGGATATCCAGGGCGATGCGGTCGACTTCTTTGCCATTGAATTTCCACACATGGTAGATGCGCTCATCCAGCCCACGTGGCGCATTGATCGCCGTGTAGGCGTACAGCCCGCCGCTGCGCAGCTGGGCGGCGGTGACTTGTTTGAGATCGTCACCCGGCGTGCGGTCTTGCAACTGCGTGCTGATGGCCACTTCGGTCATCCACAGGGTGGCCGGCGGCACCCAACTGCGCAGGAACCAGCCGGCGCAGCCGATAGCGGCGGTGACCCCCAGCAGCATCGCCCAGCCCTTGAGGCTGCGCAGCGGCAGGCTTACCGCCAGGCTTGGAATCGACAACGCCATGGCCACGCCGAGGGCGAGCTTGTAACTTTCGGCGGTGGTCAGGTGCAGGATGATCGGCAGCGCGGTGAGCAGCGCGGCGAACAGGGTCAGGGTGTGCAACGCCAGGAACAGCGAGCGCTTGGGCGCCAGCCACTTGTAGTAGAGCGGATCGGTGATCGACACCAGCGCTGCAGCGCCGAGCAGGCCAGTGAACACCGACTGTCCGCTGTTCCAGGCGGTGGTGACGAAAAAGAATGGCAGCACGAAAAACAGACTTTCCTGGTGGATCATCTGGGTCGCGTAGCGCAGCAAGGGTTCGGGGATTTCGCGCTTGAAGACTTTGGTGAACAGCTGGGTAAAGCTGTTTTCGAGCATCAGCCACAGCCAGCTCACCAGCATGATCACTGCGATCCAGCTGGCCATGCCCTGCTGGCGATCCACCAGGATGAAGCTGCACACACCCGAGATAAACCCGCCGAGTGCAATCACCCCTGGGTAGCGCTTCATCAGTTCGAGGACGCGCTGGATAAGACGGGTCAGGTTTGGCATTCGGCAGTTCGCAGTCTTTGTAGGAAAAAATCCCAGACAGAATAACGTCTTAGCCCTGGGTTCGGTGCCTCATTACGCGACTCGTTTGCGATAAACCCGCACGCCGATCAACACAATGGCGATCAGCCCGAGCAGGCCGGCACCGATCCAGCTGAGCATGTCGTAGCTCAGCAGCGGCTTCTCGATGCGCCAGTAGCCCGGTTGCTTGAAAACCTCGCGCATGGCCTGGTTGGTCTGGTCCAGGCTCACGGCCTTGATCCGTTTGACCGGGTCGCTGAAGTGCCCATTGTGGTAATCGCCCGAGGCGCTCCAGTAATAATCGGCCAGGGCGCTGTTGCCCTGCACGGCCCAGGCCTGGCGGGCGACGGCGGCCTGCTGGAGGCGACTGAACACGGCAGGGTCGAGGCCGTCCTTGAGCAGTTGCGCCTTGAGCGCTTGCAGCACGTGTTCGGCTTCGGGGAGATTTTCTCGCTCGAGGTCGGCATTCAGGCTGAGGAAACCGACGCCGCCGAGCACTTCGCGCTCGCTCCATGGGCCGTAGGACAAGGCGTGCTTGAGCCGTAGTTGGCGGTACAGCGCCCAGTCGAGGTAGTCCTTGAGCAGGTCGTAGGTTTCATCATGCTGGTCATCCAGCACCGGCTCGGGGAATAACCAGTGCAGCTTGGCGCTGTCGCCGACCCAACCGTGGATCAACTCGCGATGGCTGGCGGCGGCGTGCTGGATGTCCGGCAGCGCCAAATGCTCGCTGGGCTCCACCGGCTCAAGTTGGCCGTAAGTGCGCTCCAGGTAGGCGGGCAGCAGTTTGTCGAGGTCGCCGACGATGATCAGCGTCATGTTGTTGGGCGCGTACCAGTTTTTGCGCAGGTTCTCCAACTGGTCGCGAGTCAGCTGATTGACCTCGGCGCGTTCGGCACATTTGAGCCCCAGTTCGACGGCCAGTTGATTGCTGGCGGTGTGGCCCAGGTCCTGGCGGTCGAGCAGGCGTTGCAGGTGTGAGTAATGACCACCGTCCTCGCGCTCCACCACCTGCTTGGCTGCCTGGATGTTGGCGTCGGTCAGTTCGGTGCGGGTGATGATCGCCAGCAGCAGGTCGAGCACCTTGCGCTGGTTTTGCGCGGGGGCTTCGATCACGAAGGTGGTGTCGGCATTGCTGGTGTAGGCGTTCCACTCGCCGCCCAGGGCCTGCATGCGGTCTTCCAGTTCGCCTTCGCCGCCGCCGTCGAGGCCGCTGAACAGCAAGTGTTCGAGCAGGTGCGGCAGCTCCTTGTCTTCGCAACTGAAGTCATCCAGGCCTACACCGACCACCAGTCGGATCGCCACGTGCCCGCGCTCGGTGCCCGGCTTGAGCAGCAATTGCAGGCCATTGGGCAAGGTGTAGCCCTCGACTTGCAGGCGGTCAAAGGCAAAGGCATGGGCGGAACCCATGAGCAGGCAAGCGAATAACAGGCGACGCATAACAAGCTTCCTGGCGTGTGAGGTCAGTTTTAACTGACTTCACGCGCCATCATCCGTTCAGGGTGAATGCGTGATGTCGGCAATATCTTCGGCGGAGAGCGCGCCGGTGTCGGACGTTTCCAACACTACATAAGCACTGCTGCAAAACAACGAGTTCAGACGCTTCATGTCGGCAATCAGCTCCAGGTGCAGGGAACTGGTCTCCAGGCTTTGTACGACTTTGCGTTGCAGGCGGCTGACATGGGCGTGGGCCAGGCGCCGTTCCTGGGCGCGGAAACGGCGCTTTTCGCGCAGCAGTTGGCGGGCGCTTTCCGGGTCGGCGCTGAGGAACACCGACAGGCCTAGGCGCAGGTTGGCGATCAGCTGGGAGTGCAGGCCGCTGAGTTCTTCCAGGCCGACTTCCGAGAACTGCCGGCGTTGCGAGGTTTTCTGCTGCTGGACTTTGCGCAGCATGCGTTCGATCAGGTCGCCGGCCAGTTTCAGGTTGATCGACAGCTCGATGATCTCGGCCCAGCGGCGGCTGTCCTGCTCACTGAGGTCCTCGCGCGGCATTTGCGCCAGGTAGAGCTTGATCGCGCTGTAGAGCGACTCGACGTCGTCGCTGAGGCTGCGCATCTCCTGGGTAATGGCGGTCTGCTTGCCGCGCAGCACTTCCTGCATGGCGGTGAGCATGTTGTCGATCAGGTCGCCCAGGCGCAGGGTTTCCCGTGCGGCGTTGGCCAGTGCCAGGCTGGGGGTGGTGAGCGCGGCGAGGTCAAGGTGACGCGGCTTGGCCGTGCCATTGACCTCCTCGCGCTCCGGCAGCAGCCAGGCGCACAAGCGCGACATCGGGCCGATGCTCGGCAGCAGGATCAGGCAGCGGCTGACGTTGTAGAGCAGGTGGAAGGTGATAACCATGCCTTGGGCGCTGTAGTCCAGGCCGTCCATCCACAATACGAGCGGGTCGAGTACCGGGATGATCAGCAGCAGGCCGATCAATTTGTACAACAGGCTGCCCAGCGCCACCTGGCGACCGGCGGCGTTCTGCATGCTGGTACTGAGGAAGGCCAGCACACCACTGCCGATGTTGGCGCCGATCACCAGGCCGATGGCCACGTGCAGGCCGATCACGCCGGCGCCGGCGAGGGTCGCGGTCAGCAACACGGCCGCCAGGCTGGAGTAGGAAATCATCGCGAACAAGGCGCCGACCAGGGCATCGAGCAGGATGTCGCCGGTCAGCGAGGCGAACAGCACTTTCACACCCTGGGCATGCGTAATCGGCCCGGCGGCCTCAACGATCAGCTGCAGCGCGAGGATGATCAGCCCGAGGCCAATGCCTACACGGCCCAACTGCCCTGCCCGCGTCTGTTTGCGTGACAGGAAGAAGATCACCCCGAGAAAGATCAGCAGCGGCGACAGCCATGACAGGTCAAACGTCAGCACCCGCGCCATCAGCGCGGTACCGACATCGGCGCCGAGCATGGTCGCGAGCGCGGGCATCAAGCCCATCAGGCCCTGGCCCACGAAAGAAGTCACCAGCATCGCGGTGGCGTTGCTGCTCTGCACCATGGCGGTCACCAGGATGCCGGCGACAAACGCCAGCCAGCGCTTGGACATGTTCTGCCCGATGACTTGGCGCAAGTTAGAGCCGTAGACCCGCAGGATGCCGGTACGGACGATATGCGTGCCCCAGATAAGCAGGGTCACGGCGGAAAGCAGATTGAGCAAGGTCAGCATGCTCGGCCCCCCGTGTGGGTTAGCTCAAAAAGAGCAAATGAGAATTGCCGCGTGCCACTCTACGTCTTGTACTTAAGCTGTAGTTGGCGAATGGGCTGTGCGCCAGCATCGCATAGCTAAAGTCGTGATTGAAATAAAACTGTCATGAAATCAGCTTTTTGCAGAGGGAAAAAAGGGGCTCGAAAGCCCCTTTTCAGCAGCGGGTCAGGTTTATTGACCCGGAATGTCCTTGCGCAGTTTCACAGGATCCTGCTGTTTCTTCTTTTTCGCGATGGCAGTGCGCATCTTGATGTTCACCGCTTCCACCGCCAGCGAGAACGCCATGGCGAAGTAGACGTAGCCTTTTGGCACGTGCACGTCGAAGGATTCGGCGATCAGCACGGTACCCACTACCAGCAGGAACGACAGCGCGAGCATTTTCAGCGACGGGTGCTTGTCGATGAATTCGCTGATGGTGCCGGCCGCGAGCATCATCACCAGCACCGCGACCACGATCGCCGCCACCATCACCGGCACGTGCGAGACCATGCCCACGGCGGTGATCACCGAGTCCAGGGAGAACACGATGTCGATGATGGCGATCTGGATGATGGTGTAGATGAACTTGCCACCGGCGCCCTTCGGCTCGTCGTGGGTTTCGTCTTCACCTTCCAGGGCGTGGTACATCTCCTGGGAGCTTTTCCACAGCAGGAACAGGCCACCGAAGAACAGGATCAGGTCGCGCCCGGAAATGCCCTGGCCGAATACCACGAACAGGTCGGCGGTAAGTTGCATGACCCAGGTGATCGACAGCAACAGCAGGATGCGCGTGACCATGGCCAGGGCCAGGCCGAAAATCCGGGTGCGCGCTTGCATATGCTTGGGCATGCGGCTGACCAGGATCGAAATCATGATGATGTTATCGATGCCCAGGACGATCTCGAGGGCCGTCAGGGTGAAGAAGGCAATCCAGATTTCCGGATTGGTCAGCCATTCCATGTGTATTCCTTTGAGCAAGTGTTAAACCGCGCAAGCTGCAGCGCCGCGCGGTGAGTCGGTACGATTATAGAGTGCTGAACAGCGGAAAAATCCCCATCAGCAACGCGGCGAACATTATGCACAGGCATACCAGTACTGCCCACTTGAGGGTGAAGCGCTGGTGATCGCCAAATTCGATACCGGCCAACGCCACCAACAGGTAGGTCGACGGTACGAGCGGGCTGAGCAAGTGCACGGGTTGGCCAACGATAGAGGCACGCGCCATCTCCACGGCGGTGATGCCGTAATGACTGGCGGCTTCGGCCAGCACCGGCAGTACGCCGTAGTAGAACGCATCGTTGGACATGAAGAAGGTAAACGGCATGCTCACCAGTGCGGTGATCACCGCCAGGTAAGGGCCCATGGCATCGGGGATGACGGCCAGCAGGCTCTTGGACATCGCATCGACCATGCCGGTGCCGGAGAGAATGCCGGTGAAGATACCCGCGGCGAAGATCAGCCCGACCACTGCCAATACGCTGCCGGCGTGGGCGGCGACGCGGTCTTTCTGCATTTGCAGGCACGGGTAGTTGACGATCATCGCGATACTGAACGCCACCATGAACAGGACCGGCAATGGCAGCAGGCCGGCGATCAGGGTGCACATCAGGGCAAAAGTCAGCGCGCCGTTGAACCAGATCAGCTTCGGACGGCGGGCGTCAGGGTATTGCGACACGCTGATTTCGCTGTGGTCGATCTCGTCCCCTTGCAGGTGCAGTTCGCCCAGGCGTGCACGCTCGCGCTTGCCGTACATATAGGCGATCACCAGGATCGCGATCACACCGGCGGCCATGGCCGGGATCATCGGAACGAAAATATCCGAAGGGTCCACATGCAGCGCACTGGCGGCGCGGGCGGTCGGGCCACCCCAGGGCGTCATGTTCATCACGCCACCGGCGAGGATGATCAGGCCGGCCATGATCCGCGGGCTCATGCCGATGCGCTGGTACAGCGGCAGCATGGCGGCCACGCAGATCATGTAAGTGGTGGCGCCGTCACCGTCCAGCGACACGACCAGGGCCAGCACGGCGGTGCCCACGGAAACTTTCAACGGGTCGCCCTTGACCATCTGGAGGATCTTGCGCACGGCCGGGTCGAACAGGCCGGAGTCGATCATCAGGGCAAAGTAGAGGATGGCGAACATCAGCATCACGCCGGTCGGCGCGAGTTTGGTGATGCCCGCGAGCATCATCGGACCGATCTCCGGCGCAAAGCCGCCGAACAGCGCGAACAGGATAGGCACGATGATCAAGGCGATCAGCGCGGACAGGCGCTTGGTCATGATCAGGAACATGAACGTGATGACCATGGCAAAGCCAAGGAAAGTCAGCATAGGAATACTCCAGGCGTAGCGCGGCTAGGGAATGGCGAACCGGGTGGGGTCAGCGCAGAACGAAAGGCACGTGGCTTACGGGTGGAGTCGGGGCGAACAGGCGGGTACGAGCGGACATCGGGAATCACCATTGTTGTTGTTAACAGCCGGTCTGTTGCCGGCAGTGGGGGCGATCCTAGACGGGGAAGCTTTCAGCCAGCTTTCGCTGGGCAAACAGTTGATGGAGGGTAGATACACGGTCGTCAGATTTACACAGCGCCAATGTGGGAGCTGGCAAGCCAGATCCCACATTTGAAGGGTGTTTGCCGTGAAGCTGTCAGGGCAGTTCCAGGCCGCCCGCTGCTTTGTGCAGCGCTCGCAAATGTTCGCCGACCTGCTTGAGGTTGGCTTCACAGGCGGCAATTTCAGCTGCTCGGGAAGGCTCCAGCAGCGCCCTCACCTCTTTATCCAGTTCGCCGGTGAGTGATTGCAGCTGTTTCTGGCGCTCGGCGCTTTCGGACTCCAGGCGCTTGGACTCCGACGGTTGCGGCAGGCCGTAGCCGCCGCTGCCGAGCAGTTCTGCCGGGCGGCTGAGGAAGCCACTGTTGGCGAGAATCTGTTGCAGCGTGGCGTTGGCTTTCTCCATGCCGCCATTCTTGAGTTCGCGGGCGCCGAGATAACGTTGTTTGACTTCGTCCTGGGCCAGCATCAACTGTTTGCGAAAGCTCGCTTGCTCCAGCAGCAACAGGGCGGCGCTGGTACGCAGGTCAGCCTGGGCAAACCACTGGCGGCGCTCCTCGGCACTCAGGGACAGCCAGTCTTCGACCTGGGTCTGCTTGATCGGCAGGTGCTTGCGCAACACGTCGAACATCGCCTGGTAGCGTTCGCGGAAGGAGTCGAAGTGATACCCAAGGCGCATGGCCTCGCGTTTGTCATTCAACACGCTGGTATCGGCCAGGCCACGCGCCTGCAGCACTTCCAGCAGGCCGTTGGGAGTGATGTTGTCCAGGCCGGTCAGCTGCGGGTTGGCACTGCCACTGCGCAACAGTTTCAGACTTTCGACCGCGCAGTTGTTGGACAGGAAATAGTAGTTGCCGTCATAACTCCAGTGCATTTCAGCGGCATGCTCGACGGTGTCGTTGATCTCTTGGCGGCTGAGTTTCAACGGCACGGAGGCCAGGCCACGCAGCTCGGTCTTGGTGTATTCGTCAATCACCTGGGCCAGCGGCAACACAAACAGGCGAGACGGATACTTGCCCACCAGGCCGTCCCAGCTCGACAGCTGTACGTCACCCACGAAGGCCCGGTAGGACAGCACCAAATGCTGGTCCAGGTCGAGCCGGCAATCCGGGCCACGCGGGCGGCCGGGCGCGCAGATCACCAGGCGCAGCATGCTGTGCCCCCAGCGGCTCACCAGGTTCTGGTTGGCTTCGGCCAGCAGGTAGTCGATTTCGTAGACCCGTTCCGGATCAACCTGGCCCAGCGGGGTCTTGGCAAAATCGTTGCCGGCGTTGAGGAATGCGTAGGTCTTGGCGCAGGTGTCCTGTTCGGGTGGCGCCCAGCCGAAGTGTTCCTTGTAATAGCGGAACAGCGCGGGGCGCCGGCAGGCGTAGCTTGGGTCGAGGAGGAAGTACTCCATGTTGACCGCGACGAATTCCAGCGGGCTGGTGGTTTCGTAGATGTCCGGGCTGCGCGCGACCTGGCGGTTGTGCTGTTCGCGTTCGCCGCGACGGCCGACGTATTGCGGCCAGCCGGCGAGATCCAGCAGGCGCGGGTCATCGCTGAGGGTGAAGCGCCGGTCATTCTGGCCCCGGCATTGATCCGGCAGGCCGATCAGGCCGGTGATGTTGTTCTGGCGGCTGCAACGCTGGATCAGCGCGCGCTCGTCCTTGGACCACAGGCGCGCACGGTCATAGATGTGGGTGAGTTCATGCAGCACGGTGGCGAGCATTTCCCGGCGCACAGTGCCGTGGGGGCGGTTGGTTTTCTGGGTGGCGGCGCTGCCGTCGGTCAGGCTGGCGAGCAGGTTGCGGTTGAGGTCCAGCTCGGACACCAGGGAGGCTTGGCCGTAGGCGTTTTCGGGCATCTTGTCGGTCCAGCCGACATCGATGCGCCGGTCCAGCTGCTCGATAAAACGTGGCGGCAAGGAGCGCATCGCTTCATCGAGCAATGCCTGGCTGGCCTGCTGTTCGGCTGGGCTCAAGCCATCGGTCTTGAGCTGCAGTTGCAGGCTGGCCTGGGCTGCGCTGGCACACAGCAGCACAGCCCCGGCCAGGAGCCAGGCGGCGAGTCGCCTCACAGTGCGAGGATAGCTTCGGCGAGGGTCTGGTCACTGGCATCGCGGGCTTCCGGCACGCGGGTTCGCAGGGTGTCGAACGCCGCTTCCAGCTGCGCGCCGCGAATCTCGCCGTTGGTGGCGACGAAACTTGCCGCGTCATCGTGGGCTTCACGCACGACTTTGGAGTCGCGGATGGAGGTGGTGGTGTCCGACGTGAAATCAATGGTGCGGCCAGAGGCGCGAACAATGATGTTACTGGTGGCCACCAGGGTATGCGCCTGGGCAACGTCGGCCAACAACAGCAGGCCAAGGGTGGCGGCGATCAGCGGGCTACGCATGGAATGACTCCGAAATACAAAGATGATTATTGGACGAGAATTGCTTGCGCCAGTTCAAGGTCGCTGGCGTTAAGTTTTGGCTGGGCGCGGCGCAGATAATTCAGCGCTGATTCCAGGCGTGCCCCCCGCCATTGGCCGTCAGTGGCGATGAAAGCGGCTGCATCATCCTGGGCGGCCATGACTACTTTTCTGTCGAAGGGCGCAGAGGTCACCTTGCTGGTGGCGTAGGCGCTCGCGACGGTGCTCTGGGTGGTCAGGTCAAAGGCCGAGGCCATTGGCGACCAACCGATGGAAAACAACACAGGGACTATTAACAGGCGGTATGAAAAAGCCATGGGACTCGACAACTGAAAACGAGCGCCAAGGCTAGCGCAATGCCCGGGCGAGAGCCAGTACGGCGGCACCAAGGAGCGGCGGGCGCTCCCTGTGTCAGCTTAATCAGATAGCCAGGATGGCCTGGGCCAGTTGTGCGTCAGTCGCGGTATTCAATTGCGGGGCCTGTTGGCGGATCTGGGCCAGGGCGCTCTCCAGCTTCACGCCACGGATGGCGCCTTCACTGGCAACAAAGCTGGCGGCGTCGTCGCGGGCGGCGCGCACGACTTTGTTGTCGCGCAGGGACGAAGTGGCATCGGAGCTGGCATCCGAGGTGGCCTTCAGTGCACCGACGATGGAGTCGGTGGTCACGATGAAGCTGGTCGCGTGGGCGTTGGCAGCCAGGGCCAACAGGGCAGCAGCACTCAGCAGGCGAAGACGGGACATGGGGTGACTCCTGTAGATGAACGAATAAAGTGGCGCAGGACAGCTGTTGGGATCAGACGCCCGTCCTAAAGGGTTCGCCACGTGGTGAGCGGATATTAAGCCGCCGTTTATCCGTTCGGGTAGCGTCTTGACTGCCTAGTCACGCCAGAACGGCTTGGAGAGCTCGGCCATTCGGTCTCCATGGCTGATGCCGGAGTCGGACAGTTCACGAGGATCGAGTTGGGCCAGTTGGCGTCTTTCGTATGCGTGACGCGCCCACTTGGTCAGTACGCAGGCGGTGCGGCGTAATAGATGCTTACAAAGAGAGGTGCGCGTAGCCATGGTGGGTGCCTTTGATGAGGTCCTGGAACACCATGTTGGGCGAGAGGTTGTGACCGATACAGATACACCCAAGCTAAATTGTACTGCTTAATTGTTATAATTATTCAACTGTACCTGTTCCTGCAAAGGCCTTCTGTTTTAGCGCCTCAAACGGGAATCCCGGAAACAACAAAGCCCGCCTCCGGTGACCCGGGGCGGGCTTTGTTTTGACAAATCAGAGTGCTGGCAGTGGACCCGTGGGGTCAGGGCCAGCGGGCGCCAATCAGCGCCAGAACGGCTTGCTCAGCTCTTCGTAGCGTTGAGCTTCGCTGATACCGGCGTCAGCCAGCAGACGCGAATCCAGACGAGCCAGTTGGTGGCGGCTGGAGATGCGGCGCTGCCACAACATCAGGTTGGCGAGAACGCGCAAAGGCAGGGAGGCCTGGGTGTTTACAGCTTTTTCTTCGAAGAACAGTTCGGAACTGAGTGTACGTTCCATGATGACATCCTTCCGCTTGTGGCGGGATTAGGTAGTGGTTTAACTGATGCCAATGATCCTCCTCCGACGCAAGACTCTCTAGATACAGTTCACCTGTATTGTGAGGGGCCAGTTAACTGTTTAAGGGTGCTGTACTGTACGGAAATGGGGCAACTGTACCTGTCTGCACTGAGGCGGTGCGAAATTGGCAGTTTCGTCGACAATCGTAGGAAATTTCGGTAGGAAATGACCGGTACAGCAGTACAGTTTTTTCAAAAAAGGTCGGTCGGTTCATCGAGCTGATGAAACTGTGTTTGCATCAGCTCGAATCTGTATCAATCAAGCCTTGAGCATATGTCCGGTTTCTTCGAGGTTGATGTGCCAACTCAGTGCTTCGCGCAGGATGTGCGGAGTGTGGCCACCGATGGCGCAGGCGGATTCGAAGTAACTGTTCAGCGCATCGCGATAGGCCGGGTGCACGCAATTGTCGATGATCACCCGCGCGCGCTCGCGGGGCGCGAGGCCGCGCAGGTCGGCGAGCCCGACCTCGGTTACCAGGATATCGACGTCGTGCTCGGTGTGGTCCACGTGACTGACCATCGGCACCACGCTGGAAATCGCGCCGCCCTTGGCAATCGACTTGGTGACGAAAATCGCCAGGTGCGCGTTGCGCGCGAAATCCCCGGAGCCGCCAATGCCGTTCATCATCCGCGTGCCGCAGACGTGGGTGGAGTTGACGTTGCCGTAGATATCGAACTCCAGCGCCGTGTTGATGCCGATGATGCCCAGGCGCCGTACCACTTCCGGGTGGTTGGAGATTTCCTGCGGGCGCAGCACCAGTTTGTCCTTGTAGTGTTCCAGGTTGCCGAACACATCGGCATTGCGCCGCTCCGACAGCGTGATCGAACTGCCCGAGGCAAAACTCAGCTTGCCGGCGTCGATCAGGTCGAACGTCGAGTCCTGCAATACTTCTGAATACATGGTCAGGTCTTCGAATGGCGACTCGATCAGGCCGCACATCACCGCGTTGGCGATGTTGCCGATCCCGGCCTGCAGCGGGCCAAGCTTGTTGGTCATGCGACCGGCGTCCACTTCCTGCTTCAGGAAGTTGATCAGGTGATTGGCGATACCCTGGGTGTCCGCATCAGGCGGCGTTACCGTTGAGGCGGAGTCGGCCTGGTTGGTGATCACAATCGCGACGATCTTTTCCGGCGGGATCGGGATCGCCGTGCTGCCGATGCGGTCGTCGACCTTGACCAATGGAATCGGGGTGCGGGTAGGCCGGTACGTCGGGATATAAATGTCGTGCAACCCTTCCAGGTTCGGGTTGTGTGCCAGGTTGATCTCGACAATTACTTGCTTGGCGAAAATCGCGAAGCTGGCCGAGTTGCCGACCGACGTGGTGGGCACGATATGTCCTTGTTCGGTGATCGCGACGGCTTCGATCACAGCGATGTCCGGCAGCTTGAGCTGGTTGTTGCGCAGTTGCTCGACGGTTTCTGACAGATGCTGGTCGATAAACATCACCTGGCCGGCGTTGATCGCCTTGCGCAGGGTGCTGTCGACCTGGAACGGCATGCGTCGCGACAGCACGCCGGCCTCGGTCAGTTGCTTGTCCAGGTCATTGCCCAGGCTGGCGCCGGTCATCAGGGTGATTTTCAGCGGCGAAGTCTTGGCGCGTTCGGCCAGGGCGTGGGGGACGGCCTTGGCTTCACCGGCGCGGGTGAAGCCGCTCATGCCGACGGTCATGCCGTCCTCGATCAGTGCGGCGGCGTCTGCCGCGCTCATGACCTTGTTCAACAACGAAGGCAAGCGGATACGATCACGGTACATGAATTGTTATCTCAGGCTACGGAAGCAAGGTGGGCAGTGTAGTGATTTCAAAAAATTTCGGCCCGCTACCATGGTCGAATGCCAGGCGGCGATTTAGAGCCTTTGGTCGGGTTTCATGTGAGTGCGCAAAGCGGGACGCAGAGCATCCCTGACTGCATTCCCACGCAGGGCATTGGAACGAAAAAACCCCAGCCTACGGGAGGCCAGGGTTTCGGGTATTGCGCTGGCGCAGTGTTATTCGACGGCTTTGACCATGTCTTCGATGACCTTCTTGGCATCACCAAAGACCATCATGGTCTTGTCCAGATAGAACAACTCGTTGTCCAGGCCGGCGTAACCACTGGCCATCGAGCGCTTGTTGACGATGATGGTCTTGGCCTTGAACGCTTCCAGGATCGGCATGCCAGCAATCGGCGAGTTCGGATCGTTCTTGGCGGCCGGGTTGACCACGTCGTTCGCGCCGAGCACCAGCACCACGTCGGCCTGGCCGAACTCGGAGTTGATGTCTTCCATTTCGAAGACCTGGTCGTAAGGCACTTCGGCCTCGGCGAGCAGTACGTTCATGTGGCCAGGCATGCGGCCTGCCACCGGGTGGATCGCGTACTTCACGGTCACGCCATGGTGGGTGAGCTTCTCGGTCAGCTCCTTGAGCGCGTGTTGTGCCCGCGCCACAGCCAGGCCGTAGCCTGGAACGATGATCACCGTGTCGGCGTTGGTCAGCAGGAAAGTCGCGTCATCGGCCGAGCCGGATTTCACTGGGCGCGCTTCTTTAGTACCGGCTGCAGCACCGGCATCCGGCGCATTGCCGAAACCACCGAGCAGTACATTAAAGAAGGAGCGGTTCATCGCCTTGCACATGATGTACGACAGGATCGCGCCGGACGAACCTACCAGCGAGCCGGCGATGATCAGCATCGAGTTGTTCAGCGAGAAGCCGATCCCCGCCGCTGCCCAGCCGGAATAGCTGTTGAGCATCGACACCACGACCGGCATGTCCGCGCCGCCGATCGGGATGATGATCAGCACGCCGAGCACAAAGGCCAGGGCCAGCATCAACGCGAAGGCCGTGAGGTTGCCGGTGAACATGAACGTCAGGCCCAGGCCGAGGGTCAGCAGGCCGAGCATCAGGTTCAGCTTGTGCTGGCCGCCGAACTGTACCGGTGCGCCCTGGAAGAGGCGGAACTTGTACTTGCCCGAAAGCTTACCGAACGCAATCACCGAGCCGGAGAAGGTAATCGCACCGATGGCTGCGCCGAGGAACAGCTCCAGACGGTTACCCGCCGGGATCGAGTCGCCCAGGTGTTTGACGATGCCCAGGGATTGCGGTTCGACCACGGCAGCAATCGCGATAAACACCGCGGCCAGGCCGATCATGCTGTGCATGAACGCCACCAGCTCCGGCATCTTGGTCATTTCCACGCGCTTGGCCATGATCGAGCCAGCGGTGCCGCCGACCAGCAAGCCAACGATCACGTAGCCGATACCGGCAGTGGCCAGCTCAGCACCGAGCTTATAGATGAGGCCCACGGTGGTGAGTACTGCCAGCGCCATGCCAAGCATGCCGAACAGGTTGCCCCGCCGAGAGGTGGTTGGGTGTGACAAGCCCTTGAGGGCCTGGATAAAGCAGATCGACGCGATCAGGTAGAGCGTCGTGACCAGATTCATGCTCATTACTTCGGCGCCTCTTCTTTTACTTTCGGGGCTTTCTTCTTGAACATCTCCAGCATCCTGCGCGTCACGAGGAAACCGCCGAACACGTTAACGGCTGCCAAGGCCACGGCCAACGTGCCCATGGTCTTGCCCAGCGGGGTTACGGTCAGCGCGGCAGCAAGCATGGCGCCGACGATCACGATCGCCGAAATCGCGTTGGTCACGGCCATCAGCGGGGTATGCAAGGCCGGGGTGACGTTCCAGACCACGTGGTAACCGACATAAATCGCCAGCACAAAGATGATCAGGTTGTAGATACCGGGGGAGATAAGCTCTTCCATCGTCTGAATCCCTGTTAGGCGTTTTTGCGGATGACTTGGCCGTCGCGGCACATCAGGCACGCGGCGACGATGTCGTCTTCGAGGTTGATTTCAAACTGCCCTTCCTTAGTGAAGACCAGCTTCAGGAAGTCCAGCAGGTTGCGTGCGTACAAGGCAGACGCGTCGGCGGCGACGGCACCGGCGAGGTTGGTCGGGCCACAGATGATCACGCCGTTCTCGACCACGACCTGATCGGCGACCGTCAGCGGGCAGTTGCCGCCCTGGGCCGCCGCGAGGTCGATGACCACTGAGCCGGGTTTCATCTGCGCGACGGTTTCGGCGCTGAGCAAGGTCGGCGCCTTGCGGCCGGGGATCAGCGCGGTGGTAATGACGATGTCGGCCTGCTTGGCGCGCTCGTGCACGGCCAAGGCTTGGCGCTGCATCCAGCTGGTGGGCATGGGGCGAGCGTAACCGCCGACACCGACGGCGCATTCGCGTTCTTCATCGGTTTCGTAAGGCACGTCGACGAACTTGGCACCGAGGGATTCGATCTGCTCTTTCACCGCCGGACGTACGTCGGATGCTTCGATCACCGCACCCAGGCGTTTCGCCGTGGCGATGGCCTGCAGGCCAGCGACACCAGCGCCGAGGATCAACACGCGTGCGGCTTTTACCGTACCGGCGGCCGTCATCAGCATTGGCATGAAGCGCGGGTAGTGATGGGCGGCGAGCAAGACGGCCTTGTAACCGGCAATGTTGGCCTGGGACGACAGCACGTCGAGGCTCTGAGCCCGTGAGGTACGCGGCGCGGCTTCCAGTGCAAAGGCAGTGATGCCCTGCCCGGCCAGCTTGGCGATGGTTTCGTTGCTGAACGGATTGAGCATGCCCACCAACACGGTGCCGCTTTTGATCAGCGCCAGTTCGCTATCGCTGGGAGCCACCACCTTGAGAATCAGCTCGGCGCCAAACGCATCGCCGGCGCTGCCAATGGTTGCGCCTGCCGTTTCATAGGCACTGTCGACGATGCTGGCGTTGAGGCCTGCACCGCTTTGAACAGTGACCTTATGGCCCTGGCCGATCAGCTTCTTGATGGTTTCTGGGGTGGCAGCCACCCGCGTTTCACCGGTCTGGGTTTCGAGAGGAACACCAATGTGCACGTCAAATCTCCTGCATGATCTTTTTGCTTTTGATCTTTTTGTAAAAAGGCCAGTGCACCGTGAGTGGCGCAGCTGGGGCGGCCGATCAGCACGATCCCGCTGAAATGACAGCGGGGCGCGGCATTTTGCAGGCGAACTTTACGGCCTTCAAGGGATTATGACGGGTGACGAAAAATTAACTACAAGTCAGCCTGTGACTGATTGTCGCAATGCGCCTGAATAACCTCTTTAAATACAGGTGTTTAAAGGCTTGTAGGCATTTGTTGGGGCTTTTTCGATGGCCGGTGTGAATAGTCAGGTATGAGTCTGCGATAGTCGCCACAAGCCATGAAAATCATGGCTTTGAGCCTTGTTTTTGACAGAACCGTACAGTCTGCTTAAAAGCGACATATACGTATATCTGTAGGTCTTCAAATTAATTGACTACAAAGTCAGCTATGAGCTTTAGGCCTTTAAAGGCTTGGGCTGTAGCGTTGTGACTGATCGACTAACCAGTCCCTGAAAGCATGCAATGATGCGGATTCGACTTTTCTCTCCGGAATCATCAAGTAATAAGCCTTCGAGCTACTCAGGGCCTCAGGACTCGCAATCACTAGATGCTGCTCTTTCAGCTCGCGCTGGATAAGGAAAGGCGGGATCAGCGCGATACCCATGTCATGCATGGCTGCCTGCGACAACATCGAGAATAGCTCGTAACGCGGTCCTGTCATGTCGCGGGGTATGTTCAGTTGTTGCGCGTTGAACCACTGCCGCCAGGCATAGGGTCTAGTGGTCTGCTGCAGCAATGGCAGTTCTGCGATCTCCTGGGGGCTGAAATGTGTGCGATTGCCCATCAGGCGCGGGCTGCACACGGGGACAGGGTTTTCTCCCATCAGTCTGTGGGATTCGGTACCCGACCAGTCAGCATCTCCAAAGTAGATCGCAGCGTCGAATTCGGTGTCGGCAAACAGAAAGGGGCGCGTGCGGTTGGTCAGGTTAACCGTGACTTCCGGGTGTTGGCGTTGGAAATCCTTGAGGCGCGGTATCAGCCACTGAGTGCCAAAGGTGGGTACCACGGCCAGCTCGATGACATTGGCGCCCTGCTGGCCCATCACGGACAAGGTGTCGCGCTCCACGGCATCCAGCTGCGTGGCGACGCGGCGGCTGTACGAAAGCCCTGCTTCCGTCAGCTTGACCCCGCGTCGAGAGCGTCGAAACAGCTCGACACTTAAAAACTCCTCAAGGCTGGCGATCTGTCGGCAGATGGCGCCTTGGGTAATGGAAAGTTCGTGCGCCGCCTTGGTGAAGCTCTCGTGGCGGGCTGCGGCCTCAAAGCTGACCAGTGCAGTAGTGCTGGGTATTTTTCTGCGCATGTACCTAGTCCTCACTTATAAAGCGCGTCTGCGCCCTTGTTGGCTGCTTCGGAGTGAGAAATTAGCACAACCCTATGCAGAAACCTCGTTTGCCCTAAGCGTTCGCTCGGCCTAGGCTCCATGCACGACTTCTGATTTTCCCTGCGAGGACTCATTCATGGCTGGTAAGGCAAGCTTCAACTGGATCGATCCACTGCTGCTGGATCAACAGCTCACCGAAGAAGAGCGCATGGTGCGTGACAGTGCTGAGCAATTCGCCCAGGACAAGTTGGCACCCCGCGTACTCGAAGCCTTCCGCCATGAAAAGACCGACCCTGCGATCTTCCGCGAGATGGGCGAAACCGGCCTGTTGGGCGCGATGATTCCCGAGCAGTACGGTGGCAGTGGCTTGAACTACGTCAGCTACGGGTTGATTGCTCGCGAAGTCGAGCGGGTCGACTCCGGGTATCGCTCGATGATGAGTGTGCAATCCTCACTGGTCATGGTGCCGATCAATGAGTTCGGTACCGAGGCACAAAAACAGAAGTATCTGCCGAAGCTGGCCTCCGGCGAATGGATCGGCTGCTTTGGTCTGACAGAGCCTAACCACGGTTCTGACCCAGGCGCGATGATTACCCGTGCACGCAAAGTGGACGGCGGCTACAGCCTGACCGGCGCCAAGATGTGGATCACCAATAGCCCGATCGCCGATGTGTTTGTGGTGTGGGGCAAGGACGACGCCGGCGATATTCGTGGGTTCGTCCTGGAAAAGGGCTGGAAAGGTCTCAGCGCTCCTGCGATTCACGGCAAGGTCGGGCTGCGGGCATCCATCACCGGCGAGATCGTCATGGACAACGTGTTTGTGCCGGAAGAGAACATCTTCCCGGATGTGCGCGGATTGAAGGGGCCTTTCACGTGCCTGAACTCTGCACGCTATGGCATCTCGTGGGGCGCGCTGGGGGCTGCCGAGTTCTGCTGGCACACCGCGCGCCAATACACCCTGGATCGTCAGCAGTTCGGCCGTCCGTTGGCGGCCACGCAATTGATCCAGAAGAAGCTGGCCGACATGCAGACCGAAATCACGCTGGCCCTGCAAGGGTGCCTGCGGCTGGGGCGGATGAAGGATGAAGGCACTGCGGCGGTCGAGATCACTTCGATCATGAAGCGCAATTCGTGCGGCAAGTCCCTGGACATCGCCCGCATGGCGCGGGACATGTTGGGCGGTAACGGCATCTCCGATGAATTTGGTGTGGCGCGGCACCTGGTCAACCTGGAGGTGGTGAACACCTACGAAGGTACCCATGATGTGCACGCCTTGATTCTGGGGCGCGCGCAAACCGGTCTCCAGGCTTTCTATTAATAGGAGCATGGGCATGGGCGCGCTTTCGCATTTGCGGGTACTGGATTTATCACGAGTACTGGCAGGCCCCTGGGCCGGGCAGATCCTTGCGGACCTTGGGGCCGAGGTGATCAAGGTCGAGCGGCCGGGTAATGGGGACGACACGCGCGCGTGGGGGCCGCCCTTCCTTAAGGATGCCTATGGTGAAAACACCAGTGAGGCGGCGTACTACCTGGCTGCCAATCGCAACAAGGAGTCGGTGACCATCGACTTCACGCAGCCGGATGGGCAGAAGCTGGTGCGTGATCTGGCTGCCAAGTCCGACATCCTGATCGAGAATTTCAAGGTCGGCGGTCTGGCGGCGTACGGGCTGGACTATGCGTCGCTCAAGGAGATCAATCCGGAGCTGATCTATTGCTCGATTACGGGCTTTGGCCAGACGGGCCCCTATGCGTCTCGCGCCGGTTATGACTTCATGATCCAGGGCCTGGGTGGGCTGATGAGCCTGACGGGTCGGCGTGATGGTGATGAAGGCGCTGGGCCGGTAAAGGTGGGTGTGGCGCTGACCGACATTCTCACGGGGCTCTACTCCACGGTGGCGATCCTCGCAGCGCTGGCTCACCGGGATCATGACGGCGGCGGCCAGCATATCGATATGGCGTTGCTGGATGTGCAGGTGGCTTGCCTGGCTAACCAGGCCATGAATTACCTGACGACGGGTGTGTCGCCCAAGCGCCTTGGCAATGCTCATCCGAATATCGTGCCTTACCAGGATTTTCCTACGGCTGATGGGGACTTCATCCTGACGGTAGGTAATGACGGCCAGTTTCGTAAGTTTGCGGACGTGGCAGGGCAGCCGCAGTGGGCGGACGATCCGCGTTTTGCGACTAACACGATGCGAGTGGCTAATCGCGCAGAGCTGATTCCGTTGATTCGCCAGGTTACGGTCTTCAAGACCACGGCCGAGTGGGTGTCATTGTTAGAGCAGGTAGGTGTGCCGTGTGGGCCTATTAATGATTTGGCCCAGGTGTTTGCCGACCCTCAGGTCCAGGCGCGTGGATTGGCGATTGCCCTGCCCCATGCCTTGGCGGGGATGGTGCCTCAGGTTGCCAGTCCAATCCGGTTATCCAAGACGCCTGTCGAGTACCGAAGTGCGCCTCCTCTATTAGGAGAGCATACGGCGCAGGTGTTGAGGGATGTGTTGGGGTTGGGGGTGGTGAATATCGCGGCGTTGAAGGAGGCAGGCGTTATCTAGGGGCGTCCCTTCTATATAGAGGCCGAGTGTTGCTTCATTGATGGTTTTTTAACCAATCATAACTAATTGATAGAAAAGCAAAATTAAGGGTTGACGGCAGATTCTGGAAGTCTATAATTCGCCCCACTTCCGGCGTAGTCGAAACGGAAAACTCCTTGGTAAACAAAGAGTTACGCGAGATTCGACAGCGACTTGCTTCAGTTCATCGAAGCCCAGAAGGAGTTGGTAGAGCAGGGTTGTTTGGCTCTATTAACGTTTCGATCTTCTCGGTCGAAAGCGGAGAAAAGAGGTGTTGACAGCAGCGTGTAACGCTGTAGAATTCGCCTCCCGCTAACGAGAGATCGGAAGCGCAAGTGGTTGAAGTTGTTGAAGAAATCTTCGAAAACTTCTGAAAATAATCACTTGACAG